>CAYLSX010000028.1:0-19885 GCA_964386685.1 uncultured Woeseiaceae bacterium
AAAACCAGCAAGGGTTAATTGCCCTTCGTGGGTTCGAATCCCACCCTCTCCGCCACACAAATTGAAAGGGGCCTTCTCTTGGGCCCCTTTTAATTTGTTGGTTGAAGGGTGTGTGGTCGAACCCACTGGGTTCGACAAATCTGCGAAGTAGATTTGGACGCACGCAGTGCGCCCCGAAGGGGTGAGGGCCGCAGGGCCGAATCAATCCCACCCTCTCCGCCAAAAACAAAACGGGCCCTTTTGGGGCCCGTCTGTTTTTGGGAAAGGGTTGGGGAATTGAACTCCGTTCGACTCGTGCAGCGGCGAAGCAGCATGCGAGGGCGCGCAGCGCCCATCCCACGAGCCCAACCCATCAATCTAGAGTAGAATCCCGACCACCTAAGCAATTGCTCCATCTTGAAAGGGGTTATCCGCTATGAACGACGAGTTGAATGAAGCGTTGAACACAAGCAAGGAGTCGGGCCCGATGAATGACGAGATGAAGGGAGTATTGAAGACCAGCCTGTTTGGTGCGATCGGCTTTATGTGGGCGGTTGGCGGCATTGCAGCCGTTCTTGCCGGTTTTGACGAGCACTGGGCGTATGGTTGGCTGGCATTGTTTATCTGGGTCTGGGGATGTGGAGCAGCAGCTCTTTATTTCGACGTCATGCGGTTCTTCAAATAACGCCAGTCGCTGCTGGCCCGATCCACTGTCCCAAGCCTAAGTCGGCTTTTCCGGTTCAGCCAGGATCTGGTCGAACGATGACCGTGTCAGCAATCGGAATAATCTCCGTTACAGGCAGATCGGCTGCAGCGGCGTGTTCTTGAATAGCCTCCTGGCTGCTCGCCTCGTAGATGCACACGGTGCCCAATGATCCGCCGCTCTCCCCAAGGACATATGACCTTATCCATCGAATGTCATGCGGCATCCCGTCACCAACTTCCGTTGACCGTGCGGCCGCCTGTTCCAGCGCCGGGCCGTCAGCCCAGCCGTCTCGACGCAAAATTGCAAAGAGTTCCATTGTTGTTCCCCCTAATCGATTTTCTTGTATGGACAGCATTCTAGGCAGGCCGCGAAGCATATGCAAAAATGATAGAATTCCCGATTGATTTTTAGCAGGAGTTTGCAGAATGAGTGACAACGTCAACTATCTGGGGCCGGTCTCCGATGCATCAGTAGAAGACCGCTCGGACTTTATCTGGAAGTGCTATGCCCACGTCGTCGTCGCGATACTCGCGTTTGCTGCGATCGAGGTCTATTTTTTCTCATCCGGCATCGCAGAACGCATCGCCGCGCCAATGCTCAACAACTGGCTGTTCGTGTTGGGCGGGTTCATGCTGGTAAGTTGGGGTGCGACACGTGTCGCGCACCGCATCGAATCCAAGAACGCACAATATGCTGCATTCGCGGCGTTCATTTTTGTCGAAGCACTGATCTTTGCACCAATGCTCTATATCGCCGCCATCAGCCAACCCGGCGTCATCGATAGTGCGGCGGGTGTAACCATTCTGGGATGCGTTGGCTTGATCGCTACTGCGATGATCACACGAAAGGATTTCTCGTTCCTGAGAGGCATGTTGACCTGGATGTTTTTCCTGGCGATGGCCGGCATTATCGGCAGTCTAATATTCGGATTTCATCTGGGCACCTGGTTTTCCGTTGCGATGATCGGCTTTGCCGGTGCGGCAATTTTGTATGACACCTCAAACATCATGCACCACTACCCTCAAGACAGATACGTAGCAGCGTCGATGGCTTTGTTCGCATCTATCGCGCTGATGTTCTGGTACATCCTCCGACTCTTTATGAGTCGCCACTAGCAAGAATTGCGGCGAGGGCATTCATTTGAATGCCCTCGCCTTTCCATTTTTATCGACAACAGTTCGCTGTATACTGCGGCCTGCTTTGGTATGGAACGGATAATCCCAAGATGACACAGGCGAGAGCACTGGCCCGACGTCTCGTTCCAAGGAACACCTTTCTCTGTATTTTCCTGATTGCTGCTTTCTTCCCCCTGACTGCTCAGGCGCAGGACGATGAAGCATTCGATCCGATCAGTGTTGGCGCTGAACTCGATCAGCTCGCCGGTCAGCTCGAAGATGAAGATGTTGATCCGCCGTTTCTTGCCGCGGCTCGGGCGCAAGTTGTCGCAATCGATGCAGCCGCCGATATCTGTCAGTTGGAGGCGACCGAAGAGTTTGCGCGACTTGAGGCGCGTTTCGAACCCCTCAAAGAAGTAGATGCCGAAGTTGCGCCTTCGGTCATGGATCAACGTAACGAGATCCGGCAGCTTCTCGACGGTGCACTGGCTCGTCAAACGCAGTGTTTAACTGTCAAGGATTTTGCAGGCGTTCTGCTCGAGAGAGTCACTAATAAACAGACGCAGCTGTCTCAGCGATATCTTTCCAGTCGTGCCCAGTCGATCATATCCCTGATGCGGGACATACCGTCTCGCGTTCAGACCTGGCCGGATCGTCTTAGACAATCTGTCGATCTACAGCTAAAGGAACAGGTTACGACGGTAGATTTATTCTGGCTCTTGATTGTTGCCGGTAGTTTCGCCGCTGCGCTCGGCCTTTTCCTGCGCCATCGCTTCAATCGCTGGTTCGCGGCCGGCGGCGGCCACGATGCCGAACCGCAAATGAAATACCTGGTTCCGAAGCCGCTGGCGCAATATTCACCGTTGTTACTCGAAGGCATGGCGCTCGTCGCCGTGCTCATATTTGCACTGCAAGACGCCTCCTTCAATCTCGCCGTTGTCCGCATTGCATTGGGCATTCTGCTGTACGGCGTGGCATGCGTGATCATCGACTGGGCGACAGGCCCCTTGTCGCCGTCTGCCCACGTCAAAGGGCTGATACCAGATCACGTCAAACCGCTTCGGTTCCGGCTTCGCTTCCTGGCGCTTGCACTCGTTACAAGTTTTGTCGTGCTGGGGACCAACTGGCTGACGATTCGGGTCGTCGATCCAGACGTCAGCGGCCGGGTGTTGATGATCTTTCTTGTTGCGATCTCCCTGCTCTACATGCTGGCTTATCTCGGGCGAATACCCGGAATGGTCGGCCGCTTTCGCCTGATCCGCTATCTCGCGTCGCTGGGCTTAATCCTCGGAATTGGCGCGCTCTTTTTTGGCTACCAGAATTTTGCCGGCTACCTGATACACGGCGTTACCAGGACGACCCTGGCACTGTTCATGCTCTGGATTCTGCTCTGGCTCGTGTTAATGGCATTCGAATATCTGCTGCGTCAGGACACGCCCAGCGCAGCCAGATTACGTGCAAATCTGGGCGTCACCGAAAGAGCGTCGCGGACCGGACTCGGGTTCATGCAACTGATCGCAGACCTCGTGCTTTGGCTGAGTTTCGTCGTCTATCTGATTTACGTATGGGACGAATCCGGCACGACGCTCGATCGCCTCTTCGAACTCGTGGTCATGGGTGGCGAAGTCGGCAACATCAAACTCGTACCACTCGACATCATCGGCGGCATCCTCGTATTTGCCATGATCATGGTTGCGATAGGGTGGATTAAAGGTTGGGTAGACCGCCGCTGGCTGCAACATATTATTCTGGAACGTGGCGCGCGCGATGCACTGGTAACCTTGTTCGGCTACGTCGGATTCATTGTCGCCGTACTTATCGGGCTGAGCCTCGCGCGTGTAAACCTATTCGGACTTGCAATTGTCAGTGGTGCACTCGCCCTTGGCATCGGCTTTGGCATGCAGGAGATCGCCAACAACTTCGTATCGGGTCTGATCCTGCTGTTTGAACGGCCGATACGGGCAGGCGACTTCGTGTCCGTTGGTGAAGTCGAAGGATTTGTGCGCAGCATCCGCATTCGAGCAACAGAAATCGAAACACTCGACAACCAGAATGTACTGGTACCGAATTCCGAATTGATCTCGGGAAGAGTAACCAACTGGGTATTACGGGATACCTTCGGTCGTTTGAGAATTTCGGTCGGCGTCGCCTACGGATCCGATGTCGAAAAAGTTCGCGAGATTCTGGAAACTGTTGCGCACGCACACTCGGAGGTTATTACTGATGGCCGCGCACCGGAGCCACGCGCCTTGTTCATGGGTTTTGGCGACAGCTCGCTTGATTTCGAACTGCGCGTGCGAATCAATCGAATCGAACGCCGCTTCCAGGTTATCAGTGATCTGAATTTCGCGATTAATCAGGCGTTCCGGGAAGCCAAAGTCACGATTCCGTTCCCGCAACGCGATTTGCACCTCATTTCCTATCCGGAGGTTCGAGACGAACCGGCTCCGGTCGAGGCGAAAGTGAAAAAATCGAAGGCAAAAGCGGCGGCTCAGGCAGAGAGCATCACGCGTAGTCATCGCGCAGAGGTTGAGCTCTCAAGTGCTGTAGAAGATGTGTGGACCGCTGTTACCGACATTGAGTACCTGAAAAACTGGTTGGTGTTAGACGGCGAATTCACGCCACAGATTGGGCGGCCGTTCTCCCTGTCGTTACGCGACGACTCCGAAATTTCTGGCCGCATCGATGTGTTCATGCCGCCACGGCGCATGCGTCTCGTTCTTGCACCGCGCGAAGGCGAAGAGCCATTGTCCAGTGGTCCTATCACGGTCGAATTCCAGGTTCGGGAACAGGACGAGAAAGTACAGGTGACAATCAGCATCGCCGGTATTCCCGCAAGCGAGGACTGGGAAGAGTACTATCGTTTGTCGGAGGACCGGTGGCAAAACGCGCTAGTCGAACTCAAGCACGCACTGCATCGAAAATAATTAGTTGGCGGAACTAACAAGCTCTGCGCCGCTCATGTAGGGCTGCAGCACATCGGGTATTCGCAAAGTGCCGTCGGCTTGCTGATAGTTTTCCATGATCGCAATGAGCGCGCGTCCAGCGGCGACGCCAGAGCCATTCAGTGTGTGCAGCAGCTCCGGCTTTCCAGTGGCCGGATTTCTCCATCGAGCCTGCATTCTTCTAGCCTGGAAGTCGGTGCAATTACTGCAGGAAGAAATTTCCCGGTATTTCTGCTGGCCCGGTAACCAGACTTCGAGGTCATAGGTTTTCGCGCCCGAGAAACCCACATCTCCTGAACATAGCGTAACCACCCTGTAGGGCAATTCGAGTCTTTGTAAGATGTTTTCTGCGTTGGCGGTCAACTCTTCGAGCGCCTCATCGGATTCATCTGGCTTGACGAGATGCACGAGCTCGACTTTCTCGAACTGATGTTGACGAATCATGCCGCGCGTGTCCTTGCCGTATGAGCCGGCTTCGGACCGAAAGCACGGTGTGTGCGCGCACAAGCGCCTCGGCAGCTCGGCGGCCTCGAGAATGCTTTCTCTCGCCAGATTGGTAAGCGGAACCTCTGCTGTTGGAATCAGGTAGTACGGCGATTCCCCCTCAATCTTGAAGAGGTCTGCTTCAAACTTCGGTAGTTGGCCTGTGCCCTGAAGGGCATCTGACTTCACGAGGTATGGGACGTAGGTTTCCTCATAGCCATTGTCACTCGTGTGCACGTCCAACATGAATTGGATCAGTGCACGCTGCATTCTGGCGAGCGGGCCGCGCATGACCGTAAATCGTGAACCGGAAACGCGGCTTGCTGCGTCGAAATCGAGCATACCGAGCGACGTACCGAGATCCACGTGGTCTTGCGGCTCGAAGTCAAACTCAGGAATATCGCCCCAACGACGCACTTCGACATTCTCGGCGTCGTCCTTGCCGTTTGGTACGTCATCCTGAAGCAGATTTGGCAAGCCGAGTTCAATCGACTGGACGGCTGCCTGTACGTCATGCAGTTTGGCTTCGCTTATGTTCAGGCGATCGCCAAGATCCTTGACGGCAGCGAGCAAGGGCTCGACATCCTCGCCGCTGGCCTTCGCTTTGCCAATACTCTTGGCGCTCACATTACGCTCGTTCCGCAGCGCTTCCACGTCGACCTGAAGCGTCTTGCGTTGCTCGTCGAGAGCCAGATAGGCATCCGCGTCAAACACATGGCCGCGCCTCGCCAGATTCTCGGCAACCTCTTTAGCAGATTGTCTCAGTAGTTTTGGGTCGATCATGATTCACGATTTCGGCGCGAGATTTCCCTGAGCTTTTCGCCAATTTTCAACTCAAGGCCACGTGGCACGGGATGATAATACGTCCGCTCGGGCATGTCGTCGGGAAAATATTTTTCGCCGGCCGCGATCGCATCTTCCTCGTCATGCGCGTAGCGGTAGTTTTCGCCGTAACCGAGATTCTTCATCAGGCGGGTCGGTGCGTTTCGGAGATGCATTGGCACTTCAAGGGAACCGAATTCAGCGACATCCGCTGCCGCCGCTTTCGCCGCGATATACACGGCATTACTCTTCGCCGCGCAGGCGAGAAAGACGACGGCCTGGGCCAGGGCGAGTTCGCCTTCGGGGCTGCCCAGTCTCTCGATCGTCTGCCAGGCATCGAGCGTGATGCGCAAAGCCCTCGGATCTGCATTGCCGATATCTTCGGATGCAACCCGTACCATTCGTCTGGTGACATAGAGCGGATCACAACCACCGTCGAGCATGCGCATCAGCCAATAAAGGGACGCGTCAGGATCCGAACCCCTGACTGCCTTGTGCAGGGCGGAGATCTGGTCGTAGAAGTACTCACCCTGTTTGTCGAAGCGGCGCCGACTGCCTTGCACGACCTCCTCCGCCACGGCGCGATCAATCGTTATTCCTGTCTTGCCCTCGGCCGCCAGATCCGCGGCCAGCTCGACGAGGTTTAATGCGCGACGAGCGTCACCGTCTGCAGCGAGGAGGATCAATTCCATTGCGTCCTCGTCGACCGTTACGGAGCGATCTCCGAGACCCAGCTCATCGTCCTTCAACGCACGATTGACGATGTCGGAAAGTGCTTCGATATCGAGCGTTTTCAGGACATAGACGCGCGCCCTCGAAAGCAGAGCGTTATTGAGTTCGAAAGACGGATTTTCCGTGGTTGCGCCAATGAAGGTCAGCGTGCCGTTTTCGACAAACGGCAAAAAAGCGTCCTGCTGCGACTTGTTGAAGCGATGCACTTCATCGAGAAACAGAACAGTGGAGCGATCCCGCATCTGCCGTTGCTCTTTGGCATCTGCGACGGCCGCGCGAATGTCCTTGACGCCGGCCATGACCGCCGACAACGCGATGAAATGAGACTCCGTGGTTTCGGCAATCATTCGCGCCAGGGTGGTCTTGCCGGTCCCCGGCGGACCCCAAAAAATCATCGAATGCGCTTTCCCCTGATCGATTGCCTGCCGTAGTGGCTTACCTTCCGCCAGCAGATGAGACTGGCCGAAGAAATCCTCGATTCTCACAGGCCGCATGCGATCCGCCAGCGGGCGACCGACCGCGTTGTCGTCGTCTCTGTCGAATAAATCAGTCACTGCTGACTCGTGCTTTCTCCAACCATTGTTCGAATCGCAGGCTCCAGCCACCCAGACCGGCGACCGCGATAGCCAGGCCGATGCCGATACCACCAATGTCGGCGACGAGATCCTGCCACTCTGCCGACCGGTAGGGAATCATTCCCTGCCCCAGCTCGATCAATACGCCAAACGCCACCAACCCAAGCACCAGTCGCCAGTATGATTTACGTGAGTACTGCCCCGTGAACCACAAAGACAGGAACAGGAAGGTCAGCAAGTGCAGCCACTTGTCCGCCAGCGGGATCCTGCTTGGAGTCGGCAGCCACAGGGTCGGCATGATCGTCGCAAACAGGACAGCGAGCAGCAAGGCGATGCCGGCCAGACGCCAACGCTTTTCGTGACGCAGGGGCAGCATTTAGGTTTCGACGATCACAGCGGCGTGCCGACGATATCGACATCGTCCGGGGGATCGAATTCGAAATGATCCGCATCAATTTCGAGATTGAGTGACACATCAAACAGTGCGATCAAAGTCGTCTGCTCGAGATTATCCGAGAACAACATTCTGCTTAGCTTGCCGTCGTTGAAGCCGAGCTCGACTTTAGCGAAACCATTGTCTCTGTCCTTCGGCCGCAGCGTCACCCATACCGTGCCACGATCAATGAAGCTGCCAATGTAATCGAATTGCTCCAACGCATCCGGTGATCCGCCGAGTAACGCCGCCGGCGTGTTGCTGAGAACTTCTGCCTGCGGCTTGACCGTTACTTGGGCGAGATCGACGTCATAACTCCAGACGTTCGAACCGTCCGCGACCAATACCTGCTCGTAGGGTTCTGTATAGACCCAGCGAAACTGACCGGGCCGTTGAATTTCCAGCGTGCCGCTCGATTCCTCGACGAGTTGCTGGTCCGCGTCGATCAGCGACTGCTCGAAGCGACCCTGCAGAGTCTGAATGTTGTTTACGAAACGCTCGAGTAGCGCTTTGGCCTTGTCATCAGGGTAGGCGTCTGCCTCCGCCGCGACCATCGGGCTCAGTAATGTCAGTCCGAAAAGGCTTAGTAATAATATAAATCGACTCAAATCATGCTCGCATATGTCATTCGTTCGCCGCAGGCGGCAGCAGGATTTCACGACTGCCGTTCGACTGCAGAGGCCCCACCAGTCCTGCCTGTTCCATGGACTCGACCATGCGCGCTGCACGGTTGTAGCCAATCTTTAACCTGCGCTGTACCCCGGAAATAGAGGCTTTGCGGGTCTCGATGACGATGCGTACAGCCTGGTCGTATAGCGGGTCTTCCTCCGCATCGACGCCGGCACCGGGCGGCGAATCAATCCCGGCCAGTCCTGGAGTTGGACTCGTTGGCGCCTGCACAATTTCATCGATATATCTGGGTTGGCCGCCTTTTTTGAGGTTTCTTACGACGGCGTGCACTTCGTGATCGGCCACGAATGCGCCGTGAACGCGAACCGGTACCGACGTGCCCGTTGCCAGGTACAGCATGTCGCCATGGCCGAGCAAGGTCTCGGCGCCCATCTGGTCGAGTATGGTTCGCGAATCGACTTTGGCCGAGACCTGGAAAGCGATACGACTGGGAATGTTCGCCTTGATCAGGCCGGTCAGCACGTCGACCGATGGTCGCTGCGTTGCCAGCAACATATGAATGCCCGAGGCGCGCGCTTTTTGTGCGATTCTCGCGATCAATTCCTCTATTTTCTTGCCGACGACCAGCATCAGGTCGGCGATCTCGTCAATGATCAATACTACGAAGGGCAACGGCGTTAGTGTCGGATGCTCGATCGGCTTATCCGGGTCCTCCAGCTGCGGTGGCGTCCAGGTCGGGTCCGGAATCGGTTTACCCGCCTGGATTGCATCCTTAACTTTGCGATTGTATCCGCCGATATTTCGTACGCCGAGTGCGGCCATCAATCGGTAACGACGATCCATTTCCGCGACACACCAGCGCAGCGCATTTGCCGCTTGTTTCATGTCCGTGACGACCGGCGTGAGCAGATGTGGAATACCCTCGTAAACTGACAACTCGAGCATCTTCGGATCGACCATGATCAATCGCACATGCTCGGGCTTCGCTTTATATAGAAGGCTCAACACCATCGCGTTGATTGCCACCGATTTTCCGGAGCCCGTGGTACCGGCGATCAATAAGTGTGGCATTCGCGAGAGGTCGGCGACAACGGAATGTCCGCCAATATCCTTGCCGAGCGCGAGTGTCAGCGGAGATCCCATCTCGTCATAGACTTTCGATTTGAGTATCTCCCCAAGGGTTACTAACTCTCTGTTTTCATTAGGTATTTCAAGGCCAACGAAGGATTTGCCGGGGATGACTTCGACGACCCGCACGCTTTGAACCGACAGGGAGCGGGCGATGTCTTTGGAGAGACTGGAGATCTGGCTCACTTTGACGCCAGGCGCGGGATCCAGTTCGAAGCGGGTGATGATGGGCCCGGGAGATACCGAGACAACTTCGACTTCGATTCCAAAGTCCAGCAACTTGAGTTCCACCAGGCGTGACATCGCCTCGAGCGAATCCTCCGAAAATCCCAGCTTCGTATCCGGTGGATCATCCAGTAGCGATAGCGGCGGCAACTCGCCTGCCGCCGGCGGCTCGAACAGCGGGACTTGACGTTCTCTTTCGGCGCGCGCGCTTGTTTCGAGCGTTGTCATCACCGGTTCTATGCGCGGTGGCGCACGGCCAGCCGTGCGCTTCTTTTCTGCCTCGACAGTGTCCTGCCTCGCGGCCTGTTTTCGCCGGCCCTCGGCCTTATCACGCAGTTGCCCGACTTTCGCGCGTGCCGATTCCCAAGCGATCAGGGACCACTTGCCGATTCGATCCATGACGCCGAACCAGGAAATCCCGAGAAACACGGATAGCGATGCGATCCAGAGGAAGAACAAGAACGTACTCGCACCGAGCAGTTTCATGAGCGACTCCATGCCGCCGCCAACGATCTGACCGATGATGCCGCCGGCCGTCTCTCGAAAACCCAGTGGAGAAAAATGCAAGGTTGCCAGACCACAACTCGTAATCAGCGTTCCCAGGAAACCACTGATGCGCAGCGCGTAATCTGCTTTTGTCAGAGGTTCCAGTGTTTTTTGCTCACGGAAGATCATCCAGCCGAGGTAAAACACCATGACCGTGAACAAGTAGGCTGGACGACCAAAGAAATTGAACAACAGGTCGGCGATCAGCGCACCGACCGTGCCGATGGCGTTATTGACCTCTCCGGAGCCACTCGCCTGCATGAAGCCCGGGTCGGCCGGGTCGTAGGTAAAGAGTGCCACCCACAGGATCAAAGCCAGCGAGCCAAAAACCCACAATGCGCCTTCGCGCAGCGAACTCAGCACCTGGGCGGATATCCGGGCTGCCGATCTTCCTGATTGGGTGGCTCTGACCATATTAATGTTAACTAGAGGAAATTACCCTAAGATACTGATTCTATTTTAAATAATAACATCGTATTTTCGGAAAGCCATTACAAATGCCGGTCCCGTCCGGGCGTGACACCGATCTTTGCTCGCCGAATCGCTTTTCCCTACACTGGCGATTCGATTTCTAAAGCCCCTGTCACGCACGCGTAAATGGCCTTGAAGCTGGCCGCTGCGGACGCATTTCAAGGGCCTCGGTCTAACAATGGAAATGGCCGGCCAAGCGAAAATCTTGAAGGCGAATTATACATGAGCGACACAAAACATTGCCGGGTTCTGATTCTGGGGTCCGGACCCGCCGGCTACTCGGCCGCAGTGTATGCGGCACGGGCAAACCTCGATCCGGTCATCGTTACCGGCGTCGAACAGGGCGGTCAACTGATGACCACGACCGACGTCGACAATTGGCCGGGCGACATCGAGGGCTTACAGGGTCCTGAATTGATGGAACGCATGCTCAAGCATGTGAAGCGCTACAACACAGAGATCGTTAACGATCACATTCACAAAGCAGACTTGTCAGTTCGTCCGTTCGTGCTCGCAGGCGACTATGCGACCTATACCTGCGACGCATTGATCATTTCGACGGGCGCCACGGCGATCTATCTCGGCCTGCCGTCTGAGGAAAAATTCAAGGGGCACGGTGTTTCCGCGTGCGCCACCTGTGATGGATTTTTCTATCGTGACAAGGAAGTGGCTGTGGTCGGCGGCGGCAATACGGCAGTGGAGGAAGCGCTTTACCTGAGCAACATCGCATCCCAAGTTACGCTCGTGCACCGCCGTGATGCACTACGCGCCGAAAAGATTCTGCAGGACCACCTGTTTCAGAAAGCGAAGGAAGGCAAGCTGGAGATTTTGTGGGACCATGTTGTCGATGAAGTGTTGGGTGACGACACGGGCGTGACCGGGCTACGAGTCCGAAGCACCAAGGACGAATCGCAGACGACAGACCTGGACTTGTCGGGCGTATTCATTGCGATCGGTCACAGTCCGAATACCGGGCTATTCGACGGCCAGCTTGACATGAAAAACGGCTACATCACCATCAAGGCAGGCCTCGCCGGCGACGCCACGGCGACCAGTACTGCCGGGGTATTTGCCGCCGGCGACGTTGCGGACCAGGTGTACCGCCAGGCGGTGACTTCTGCCGGTGCCGGCTGCATGGCTGCGCTGGATGCAGAAAAGTATCTGGATGAGCTGGCAGCAGATTCGCCCGCCAGCGACGCCGCCGCCTGACGGTTTGCCTTAAGGATCCGGATGCAGGTCGAAATACACGACAGCATCGACGAGATTGATGCGAACGCCTGGAACCGCCTCGCCGGCGACGCCTATCCGTTTCTCAAGCACCAGTTTTTTGCCGCGGCCGAGCGCTCTGGATGCGTCTCGCCGGACACCGGCTGGACACCAAGGCATATTGCCCTTTACGCGACGGACGGCAGGTTGCGCGCGGCAATGCCACTTTATGAGAAGTCGCATTCCTGGGGCGAGTTTGTCTTCGACTGGAGCTGGGCCCAGGCGTATCAACGGGCCGGCATCGACTACTATCCCAAGTTGGTCTCCGCAGTTCCCTTCACACCGGCGCCGAGCACCAGGATTCTGCTCGACGATGCGAGCGACACGGACCTCGCGCAGTCCTTGCTCGAATCGGCAATTGCCTTGGCGAAAGACACGAATTGTTCGTCGTTTCATGTGCTGTTTCCGGACTCTGACGAGCTGGCGGTACTACGGCAGTCGGGATTACAGTTGCGAAAGGACTGTCAGTTTCACTGGCACAACCAGGGCTATCGCAACTTCGATGACTTCCTCGCCAAATTCAGTTCGGCGAAACGCAAGAAGGCGAAACGGGAGCGACGCCGCGTCGCGGAAGACGGAATCACTTTTCGCTTTCTACATGGCGAAGACGCGGATCGGTCACTCTGGAAAGACGTGTATCAGCTCATCGGCATCACTTTCCTCAGGCGCGGCACCATGCCGTATTTCGATCTCGATTTCTTCCTCGAGGTCTCCAGGCAGCTTCCCGGATCGATTTTGCTAGTTCTTGCCGAGCGCCAGGGCACGCTGATTGCAGCGGCTGTCTTTTATGAAAGCGAGAATGTGCTTTACGGACGCTACTGGGGAGCTGATGCCCACTACAATTCACTTCACTTCGAGACCTGTTATTACCAGGGCATCGAATACTGTATCGCCAACAACAAGAAAATCTTCGAGCCCGGAACGCAAGGCGAACACAAGATAAGCCGGGGCTTCATGCCGACGACGACCTGGTCCGCGCATTGGCTCGCCCGCCCCGAGTTTTACGCCGCAATTCGAAGTTATCTTCGTGAAGAGGGACGGCACATCGATCGCTACATGGACGCGGCTGGCAGTCACAGTCCCTATCGCGCCGGAAACGACGTCGACGACATCGAGCAGAAATCGTGACGGCACCTCGAATTGCATGGATCAGTCAGGATGATCCACCAGATGCGTTTCCGGAAATTTCCGCGGCGCTGACGACGCCGGATGGCTTGCTGGCAGCAGGCGGCGATCTCACGCCCGACAGATTGCTGTTCGCCTACCAACATGGTGTGTTTCCCTGGTTCGACAGCGGCCAACCGATACTGTGGTGGTCGCCGGACCCTCGCTGCGTCATGAAACCGAACGACTTTCATGTCGCGCGCCGCCTGCGCCGTTCGATACAAAATTCTGATTTGCGCTTGAGCTTTAACGCAGCATTTTCATCGGTTATCGAAAACTGCGCGGCAGACAGGGTCGGCCAGGAAGGAACGTGGATAACGGACGAAATGGTCGAAGCCTATTCGAGCCTGCATAGCCAGGGTTGGGCGCATTCGGTAGAGGTCTGGTGTGACGATGAAATCGTCGGCGGCGTATATGGGCTTGCGATCGGAAAGGCATTTTTCGGCGAATCGATGTTCAGCCGGGCGTCGAACGCATCGAAAATCGCCATGTGGGCGCTATGTGAGCATCTCGTCCAACAGCAGTTCGAAATACTCGACTGCCAGGTCGTATCGCCTCACCTGACCAGCCTCGGCGCAAAACTCATGCCACGGGCCGAATTCGGAGACTTGCTCGAACGTGTCTGCGAACCGGCAACGAAGTGCAGCGAATGGCCTGAATTCATGCTGCCGGTGGTGAAAATACTGGGCTCCGCAAGTGATTCCGCGTTGCAATAAGGCGGGGGTTTCTGCACAATTCGCGAGCATTTTGCAGCATTGAATAAAACGGTGGCAAAAGAAGAAGCATTACAAATGGAAGGCGTCGTGACCGAGACCCTGCCCAATACGACGTTTCGTGTTGAGCTGGAGAACGGCCACGTCGTTACTGCGCATATCTCAGGGAAGATGCGCAAGAATTACATCCGCATATTGACCGGCGACAGCGTCACGGTCGAATTGACGCCCTACGATCTCAGCAAAGGGCGGATTATCTACAGAGGCAGATAAATAAGGGGGACGGAAAGGGGTGACTTTTGCCTTTTTTATTCTTCAGGCAGGTGTTCCAGTTCCTTGGTGATGGGCTCGGCCTTGAGCTCGAGCTTGTTATCGTCTCCCACGCAGATACGCACGTGGCCACCGTCGGCCAGGCTGCCGAACAGCAATTCCTCGGCCAGCGGCCGCTTGATGTGCTCCTGGATGATGCGCGCCATCGGCCGCGCACCCATCTTCGGATCGTAGCCCCGCTCTGCAATCCAGTCTCTCGCCGCGGCATCGAGTTCGAGCGTGACATTGTTTGAGCCGAGCTTGGCTTCCAGTTCGACGACCAGCTTGTCGACGACCCGGGCGATCGAATGCGAATCGAGTGATGCGAACTGGATAATGGCATCCAGCCTGTTTCTGAATTCCGGCGTGAACGATTTCTTGATGATCTCCATGCCATCGGTCGAGTGATCCTGATGCGTGAATCCGATCGACGCCCGGCTCATTTCCTGTGCGCCCGCATTCGTCGTCATCACCAGAACGATATTTCGGAAGTCGGCCTGGCGACCGTTATTGTCTGTCAACGTGCCATGGTCCATGACCTGCAACAAGAGATTGAAAACTTCCGGGTGAGCCTTTTCGATTTCGTCGAGTAACACGACGGCGTGCGGATTCTTGGTTACTGCCTCGGTGAGCAAGCCGCCTTGATCATAGCCGACGTAACCCGGCGGCGCACCGATCAGCCGCGACACGGTGTGGCGCTCCATATACTCGGACATATCGAAGCGAATCAACTCCACGCCCATCACCATTGCGAGCTGGCGAGTGACTTCGGTCTTACCAACGCCGGTCGGGCCGGCGAACAAAAATGAGCCGATCGGCTTGCCGTCATCGGTCAATCCCGAGCGTGACATCTTGATCGCGGCACTCAGCGCTTTGACTGCTTTGTCCTGACCGAAAATCGTGAGCTTCAGATCGCGTTCGAGGGTCTTTAGTACGTCCTTGTCAGAGGCAGACACGCTCTTCGGTGGAATGCGCGCCATCTTCGCAACGATATTCTCGATCATCTCGACGGTCACACGGTCTCCACGTTGGGACACTGGTTGCAGACGTAGACTTGCGCCGGCCTCATCGATGACATCGATCGCTTTGTCCGGCAATTTGCGGTCGTTGATATATTTGGCCGCGAGTTCGGCAGCTGCCTCGAGTGCCTCGGCATCGTAGTTGACGCCGTGATGTTCCTCGAAGCGGGTTTTGAGGCCGCGCAGGATGTCGATGGTCTCCTCAATACTCGGCTCGGGAACGTCGATTTTCTGAAAACGGCGCGCAAGGGCATGGTCCTTTTCAAAAACACCGCGGTATTCGCCGTAGGTCGTCGACCCGATACAGCGAATCTCGCCATTGGCGAGCACCGGCTTGATCAGGTTTGAGGCGTCCATGACGCCGCCCGATGCCGCTCCGGCACCGATAACTGTATGAATTTCATCGATAAACAGGATCGCTCCGGGATCCTCGCTAACTTCTGCGATAACGGCTTTGAGGCGTTTCTCGAAATCGCCGCGATACTTGGTGCCGGCGATGAGCGTGCCCATGTCCAGCGCGTAAATCGTGCTGTCTCGAAGGACCTCCGGTACGCGCTCTTCCGTGATCATGCGCGCCAGACCTTCGGCCAACGCGGTCTTGCCCACGCCGGCGTCGCCGACATAGAGCGGATTGTTTTTCCTCCGACGACAGAGAATCTGAACGGTTCTTTCTACTTCCAGCTCGCGTCCAATCAACGGGTCGATCTTGCCGTCGATCGCCATCTGATTCAGATTGGTGGCGTATTTGTCGAGCGCCGAGGAATCCGCTTCAGGATCGGGACTGAGCGATGGATCGACGTCCTCCTCATTTTCGTCAGTAGGCAATTGCGGCATGCCATGCGAAATGTAGTTAACGATGTCCAGCCGGGAGACGCTCTGCAGACTCAGGAAGTAAACGGCCTGCGATTGTTTCTCGCTAAAGATCGCGACCAGAACGTTGCTGCCGGTAACCTCTTTCTTGCCACTCGACTGCACGTGAAAGACTGCCCGCTGCAATACCCGCTGGAATCCGAGTGTAGGCTGAACATCGCCTTCTTCGTCAACGGGCATTAGCGGTGTAGCCTCATCGACGTATTCGGCCAATTGCCTGCGCAGCTGGATGACGTTTGTATCGCAGGCTTTCAGGATCTCGTGAACCTTGGGGATGTCCAGCAACGCGAGCAACAAATGCTCGACCGTCATAAATTCGTGACGATTGTCACGAGCATTTTGAAATGCTTCGTTGAGACAAAACTCCAGTTCACTGCTAAGCATCAGGATTCTTCCATCGTGCACAGCAGCGGATGCTGTTGTTGCTGAGCGATGCCCATGACCTGGGCAACTTTGGTTTCGGCGATCTGGTAATCGTAAACACCACAAATGCCTTTGCCTTTGGTGTGCACTTCAAGCATTACACGTGTGGCCTTCGGGCGCTCCATGCTAAAGATGGATTGCAGAACTTCAACGACGAATTCCATCGGCGTGTAGTCGTCGTTGAGCAAAATAACTCTATACAGCGGCGGCCGCTTTAGCTTCGGCTGCGCTTCTTCGACGACCAGCTCGTAGCCGTCGCGTTGCAGATCTTTTTTGTCGTGCTCGGACATATTTCCCGTGCTTGGCTCCATGGTGACCGGCAAATTGTGCTGTGGCGCCGGCTCTGAAGGTCATTATATATGGGCTCGCCGCGCGTGCATCCAACCCTCAATCACACATTTCTGAAAAAATCCCCCCGGGCCCTGGGCCATATTCGAGAAAAGATCTAGAAATTAGAGGTATATACTTGCCGTATATAGGTTTTTTTGCTGTTCTGGGCTTGTTTGTATGGGTGCTGAAACCTTATCATCGCCCTGCTGCGTTTATAATGGGGATGGCTGGCAATCCCCAGGGCAACGAGCGGTCAAGTCTTTATGACAATTGAAGCGAATTGGTCCGATTTCACTAGCTTTGACGGCGAGCGGACGCTGTCTGCTGTCAATCAGCTATTGCCGCGATGGGTGACCCTGATACTGGTCGTCGCCATCGCCTGGCAGCTGGCCAGAATCATATGGCTGGTGATGCCCGGCTCGTCGGCCGGCGACCCGATCGTGGCCTCGCCGACCCAGGTCAGCGCAGCCGCGGCGACCGCATCTCGGGCAAATGTTCAGGCTATCGCCAGCGCGCACATATTTGGCGAGGCTAACCCGGACGACGCCGTCGTCGCACAGCCAGCCACCATCGACGAGGACCTGGCGGAAACGCGTCAGAACCTCTCTCTCAAAGGTACCATCGCAACCGTCCAGCCCGACGGCGGTCTTGCAATCATTGCCGACAGCAAGAACGAAGAAAAAGTCTATGCCATACGCGACACAATCATGCCGGGTACGACCCTGCATGCGGTTTATCCGGATCGCGTAGTGCTCAACGAAGGCGGCGCATTAAGAGCGCTCAAGCTGCCAAAAGAATTTCCACAGAGTGCCTCGCCGATGCGACGAGCTACTACTAATGTCACGCGCTCATCCAACAACCGGCGAACTATTCAGACTGTGGTGGCACAAAACGTCGCCAAGCTGGCCGATGTGGTTCGACCAACGCCTTACATGGTCGCCGGTCAGATGCAGGGTTACCGCGTCTATCCCGGACGCGACCGCAAGAAGTTTGCGGCGCTGGGACTTCGCCCGGGCGACTTGATCAAAGACATAGACGGCGCAGCACTAACCGATCCGCAACAGGCGATGCAGATATTCCAGTCGCTGGGCAACGCGGATCAGGTTTCAGTCACTGTCGAGAGAAACGGCCAGCCGCAGACACTGATTTTGAAGACCAGCCAACTCGATCTAGGTGATAAGTGAATCAATGAACATGTCGCTGACAAAGAGGCTCGCGACTACCCTGGTCATCTGTATCCTGGGTGTGTCATTTGCAAATGCACAGACCACGCCGAATTTCAGAGAGGCTGACATTCGCAAGATCGTCGAGGCGGTCAGCGAGGTTACCGGCAAGACATTCATATTGGACCCACGCGTCACGGCCAAAGTGACCATACTGTCAAAGACGCCTTTATCGGCTGATGCATTTTATGAAGCATTTCTGTCGATCCTCGAGGTGCACGGGTACGTCGCGATTACCGTAGGTGACGTCGTCAAAGTCGTTCCGGATGCGAGCTCACGACAAAAACCCACACTATTGTCGACGGACGGCGCCGGCGCAGACGACATGGTCACCCAGGTGGTAAAAGTGCAGAATATCGGCGCGGCACAACTGGTACCGATCTTGCGTCCGTTAATTCCGCAGTACGGGCACCTGGCCGCACATCCGGGCTCCAACATGCTGATCATTTCCGATCGCAGGCAGAACTTGGAACGCATGCTCAGCATCATTCGCCGTATCGATCTTTCCAATGACGATGAGATTGAAGTGGTGCCGCTGCAGCACGCGTCATCTGGCGAGGTCGTACGCGTACTGACGGCACTGACACAGACGCCGCGCACCGATGGCATGCCGGTAACGACGAGTCTCGTTGCAGACGCGCGCACCAACAGCATTCTGATCGGCGGTGACAAGAAGGGACGATTGAGGCTGCGGGTCCTGATCGCCCACCTCGATACACCGCTCGAGGATGGTGGTAGTACACGAGTACGCTACCTGCGCTATGCGGATGCCGAAGAACTGGCCGGCAAGCTGCAGACTCACTTCACACAACAATCAACGGCGGGCGCTGCAAGCGGCGCCTCGAACCCGGATCACGTCAGCGTCTGGGCAGACCCGCAGACCAACGCAATTGTCGTCAACGCCCCACCGAAGATGATGCGGTCTCTGATGTCTATCGTCGATAAACTGGATATTCGACGGGCGCAGGTTCTCGTCGAGGCGATCATCGTCGAGGTACTGGCGACTAAGGTGTCCGACCTCGGCGTCACCTGGGCAGTCGAAGGCAGTGGCAGTAACGCCCCGATCGGCATCACAAATTTTCCGGCTTCTGGCACAAACCTGATCAATCTGATCGGCGCGACTCAAGGCGGCACCATCGACCCAAGCGCCGCAGCAGCAATTGGTGAAGGCATCAGTATCGGCATTGGCCGCATCGTGTCCGGCGGCACCAGCTTCGCCGCCATTCTGCATGCCCTGGAGGCCGACGCCACCACAAACATCATTTCGACGCCGACGATCGTGACGACGGACAACGAAGAAGCCAGTCTCAATGTCGGACAGGAAGTACCGTTCGTCACGGGCTCTTTCACCAATACCGGGACCGCGGGCGGTGCCGTCAATCCATTTCAGACGATTCAGCGCGAACAGATTGGCGTGAAGCTGACGATAACGCCGCAGATCAATGAGGGCAACGCGATACTGCTCAAGATCTCTCAGGAGATCTCAAGCATTGCCGAATCTGCAACAGGGGCCGCCGACCTGATTACGAACCAGCGCACAATCGATACGACGGTCATCGTCGAGGATGGCGGGATACTGGTTCTCGGTGGACTGATCGAAGATACCCTCAGAGAGAGTACGCAAAAAGTGCCGATTCTCGGCAGCATTCCATTGCTGGGTGCACTGTTCAGACATCGCAGTGTCGACAAGGTCAAGACAAACCTGATGGTTTTTATAAGGCCGACGATTCTTCGCGACGGTACGGAAGCAACCAATGCAACACACGCCAAATACAATT
>CAYLSX010000029.1:0-19189 GCA_964386685.1 uncultured Woeseiaceae bacterium
CCGGGTTTACGAAAACAACGGCAAGTCCCAGTGCGACCAATACCGGAACCAGAGCCAGCGTCTTGCCAACACCGATGCTGCTTGCGATTCGACCTGTTGCCAGCATTGCCGTAACGATCGCAATGCTATTGATCGAAAGATTGATGCCGGCCCAGATAGCGGTATTTGTATCCCTGTCATTGCCGTCCATCAGGTTCTTTAGTTCGAAATAGACAAATGAGCCGATAAAGGTGTACAGAAAAATAAAAACAGCTATTCCGAGCAGGTAGGGATTTTTCACGAAGCGACTGAAGCCCGCGAAGGGGTTGCCACTAATCGTTGCCTCCTGACCATCCTGCGCGGCACCTTCGCTAACTGAGCCGCGCAAGACCGCGACCAGTGGCACGATCAGTACCAGGATAGTGGCCGCTACCAACATAAGGTTTAAGGTACCCAGTTTTTGTGCGAGCACCAATGTGATGGCTGATCCGGCTATGGTGCCGATACTCGCACCGGCGGCAATAAACGCGAACAGCCGTGGCGCTTGCTGGCGGCTGAAGAGATCTGACATCAGGCTCCAGAACACCGAGATATGGAACAAGGAAAACAGGCTGAGCCAGACGTAAAACGCTTTATTGATCCAATCCTCGTCAGAAAGCAGTCGCGCGCCGAAGTAGAAGAGCACGAACGAGGTAGCGAAGAATGCGTATACGCCAGGAATAACATTTTTGAGCTTGGCTTTGGAAACTGCGAAACCGTAGATGCTGACTGCAATCGCGCTGAATACGAAGTTGATCGTCCACAGGGATGCCAGCTCGACGTCGGTCCATTCCGGTGCCAAAGCGTCACGCACCGGCTTTAGAATGTTGTACGCCAGCATTAACAAAAACAGGAAACTGAACGACGTTAGTGTCGCTCGAATTTCGGCCGGCTCGATCTTGGTGACGGCCATTATTATTCGACTTATGCGGCCATTCGTCGACATGTCCTGATATTCCCCCGACAGCTATTCCGTCAGGTGCATGATAAACGAATGAATGGTCTATTCGGGCGAATTAGCCAGTAGTTCGTCGGCTGCTGCCTTCAGCTCGTCCGCTGAGAGTCGCACCTTGTAGTTTGGGTTGGCGTAGAAATACCGTATCTCTCCCGAGGTATCGACAAGTACGACGGCCGGCACCGCAAGTGCGCGATACTTTGTTATCGAAGACTCATCGTAGTCCCTGCCCTTTTCATCCAGATAGTCGATGAGCCCGTCCGAAACGATGTAGGCTGTACCGAGAGCTCTTGCGGCATTCAAATCGGCATCGGAGAGGATAATGTAGTCCAGGCCGTCGATGTCTTCCTGCGTCTCCTGTTTCAGGCTGTCATAAAGCTGGTCAACACGGTCGTTGCTCAGGAAAAGTACGTCCAGGCCGGATTGCTTCAGTTCCGGGATGACGTGCCTGAGTTCGGACAGATGCATGTTGCAGTAGGGGCACCAACCGCCACGAAACGAAATCAGCGCGGTCGGTCGCTCGAGATTGTCGGGATCGAAATGGAAAGATTCGTTATCGACCGTCTGTACCGTAAACGATGGCGCACGATCACCGACCTGCTTCGGCGATATATCTTCCGCCCTGGCGGGCAGCTCCAGAATATCGGCCGCGATACCCTGCTGGCAAATTGAGACGATCAGCGATGAAATCAGAAGCACGACGAAGGTCACGCGAATGAGATTTTGTGCGATTGGCATTTCAGATGCTCCTTGAGTCTGTCAATCTGACCGGTGCAGCATCCCTTTTATTACGGCCAGATCAATCATCACTCATATCGCAACGCGTCGATCGGATCGAGGCCGGCGGCCCTGCGTGCCGGCATGATGCCGAAGAACAGCCCGACGGCCGCGCTGAAAATGAACGCGGTGAATACCGAGGTCGATGTCACGACGGTCTGCCAGCCTGCAAATTTGGCGGCAAACATCGCTGCACCCGCCCCCACGGCCAGGCCCAACATGCCGCCGATCAGGCACAGCGTCATCGACTCGACCAGGAATTGCAGGAGAATATTGCCTTTGGTCGCCCCCAAAGCCTTACGAATACCAATCTCCCGCGTTCTCTCGGTAACCGTCACCAACATGATATTCATGATGCCGATGCCACCGACAAGCAGACTGACGCCGGCGATACCCGCCAGCAGATAGGTAAATACCTCTGTCGCCTCTTTACGCGCCTCGGAAAATTGCTTGCGATTCCGAATCGCAAAGTCGTTGTCCTTGCCGGGCAAAATGCCATGCTCGCGGCGCAGGATTCGCTCGATATCGACCATCGCCAGTTCGACGCTGGAGTCAGGCGACACTTTCGCGCTGATCGATTCGACTTTATCGTCACCGCTTACGCGGAACTGCGCTGTACTTAGCGGGATCCAGATATCGTCGTCCGGATTCCGCCAGCCGGTCGTGCCTTTTGCGGCCAGCACACCGATCACTTCAAAATTGATCTGCCGAATCGATATCGTGCGGCCAATGATTCCGCTTGCGTCCGTCTCCAGCATTCCGGGAATCTCGTTGCCTATCACGGCAACGCGTTTACGGCTCGCATCGTGTGAGGCCGAAAACATCTCGCCGAGCTCCATATTGAAACCGTGGACGGTTTGATAGTTCGGCGTTGTGCCTAGTACTTGGATGTTGAGGTTGCGGTTGCCGTACTTAAGCTGAAAACGCCCGCCGAGTTCAGGGACGACGGCGGCAAGATGCCGTGAATCGCGGGCCAGGGCCAATGCATCGTCCGTGGTCAGGGAACGAAAATCACGCGCGACTCCTCGATTCCACCAGCTGCCGGCGGCGATGGAAAGAATGTCACCGCCCAGTGCTTCCATCTGCTCGTCGATTGCCTGTTGCGCGCCGGTGCCGAGGGCGACCATCGTTATCACGGCTGCGACGCCGATGATGATGCCGAGCATCGTCAGCGTGGCGCGGAAAAGATTTCCACGTATCGAATGCAGCGCAATCCAGAACGTTTCGGAAATGAGCACAGTGCCGACGTTACCGGATGCCCGGCACTCCTCCGACGCGACGTGTAATCCAGCTCTGCAAGCGCTCCTGTGTTTCCACCAGATGCGCACTCGGCAACAACAGAACTTTGTCGGTCGATTCAAGGCCCGTGATTATTTCCACGCGGTCGAGATCTGTCAGTCCAGCTCGCACGTTGACGACCTGCGACTCTCCGTCCTTATCGACAACGACCCAGAAATCGCCACCGAAGCGATAGTCGGTTTCTTGTTTCTTGTCGCCACCTGATCCGCCGGCGTTTTGAAAGACGCGGCGCATGAGCTGCTGCTCACTTTGAGTCATCGTTTCGCCACTGCGTCTCTTGCGCATGAGCTCACGAACTTTGTCCGGCTCAACCCCGGCCGGCAGTTCGATCGTCCTGTCACCCATCGTGATTGTCGCGGGGGAATCGCCGGTGCCTGGTGCCAGTTTTTCCCGCAATGCCGACTCACTCATACCGATAATCCCGGCAGTTGCCACGACGTCGCGTTCAGTGCGCAACGCAATTACGGGCACAGTCAGTACATCCTTTCGCCGCGCGATCGACACTTCGACTTCGGCATTCATGCCAGGCAATAGCAGCCCTTGCGGATTCTGAATTGAGATGAGGACCGCAAACATCGTGACGTTTTGCTCGACGACGGCCTGCGGTTCGATTTTCACGACTTCGCCATCGAAAGGCTGGTTCGGATAGGCGGCGACAGTCACCCTGGCGGGCATGCCCGGGCGCACTTTGCCGATGTCGGTCTCGTCGATCAGGGCGCGTATCCGTACTGCGCTCAGGTCCGCCATCGTCAGCAACAATGTGCCGCCGCCGAAGTCTTGCGTTGGCGACGAAATGACCTGGCCTTTTTCAACGGGCTTCGCAATTATCGTGCCGACAATCGGCGCGCGAATGTCGGTATCGTCCACGGCGATGCGGGCGTTCTCCACCGCAACTGTTGCGCTTACGACCTGCGCCTGTGCGTTGGCCAATTCCAGCGCTGCAGCTTCGTGATCAGCTTCGGTAAAAGTGCCCTGCTTTCGCAGCGACTCGGCCCGGATCATCTGAGTCTCGGAAATGCTGCGGCGAGACTGTGCCGCTGTTAATTCTGCTTCGGCCTGAGCAAGCCTGTTTCGTACCGTCCTCGGGTCGATCCGCACGAGCAAATCGCCGGCGTCGGCGCTGTCACCAACATCGACCAACAGATCAAGCACCTCTCCGGAGGCCTTGGACTTCACTTCGACGGTCGCAAGGGGTTCGACGACGCCCGAGGAGTCAACGCTGACCTCTATGGAGCGCCTCTCGACAGCCACTGATTCATAAATTAGCGCATCGACTGTCGCGTCACCACAGGCAACGAACAGCAATGCACACAGCGAGACGACGTGAATTCTCACTGACTTCCCCCGCTGGCCGTATCGCCGACGACTTTGCCATCGCTAAGACGCAGTGTGCGCCTCGCATGATTGGCGATGTATTCTTCGTGGGTAATGACGATCAGCGTGTTTCCTGCTTCCTGCAGCTGATCGAACAATTTCATTATTTCGTCGCCTGTAGTCGAGTCGAGATTTCCTGTCGGTTCATCCGCGAGCAAAATGCTCGGACTGGTTACCAGCGCCCTGGCTATTGCAACGCGTTGCCGCTGGCCGCCGGACATCTCCAACGGTCGGTGGTGCACCCTGTCGGCCAGGCCGACAGTTTCGAGTGCGTGCCTCGCCATTTCATGCCGTTCCCTGCGCCGTATACCTGAATAAATGAGTGGCACCTCGACATTACTGAGGGCGGTCATGCGCGACAGAAGATTAAAGGTCTGGAAAACAAATCCGATGTCTCTGTTCCTCGCCCTGGCGAGTTGGCTGTCGTTCATCGCCGAGACGAGCTGGCCGTTGAGCCAGTATTGACCATTGGTCGGCGTGTCGAGGCAGCCGATTACATTCATCAAAGTGGATTTCCCGGAGCCGGACGGGCCCATGATTGCCGTGTACTCGTTTCGCTCTATATCCAGAGTTACGCCATCGAGGGCATGAATGGTTTCCGCGCCCATCTGATAGAAGCGTTCCAGATTCTGCAGTCTGATGACTGCGTTTGTGTTCTGACCGTCCAAAATGCTGCTTTCTCGTTTTTTTTAAGGCAGGCAGGCAATATTAGCCCAGGGCCGGAAGCCTGTCTCAGGGAATTGTTGAGGCTCGGACCGGCTTTAGCCGGCTTTCTCGAGCAGGTCGGTGTCAGAAATGTCTGATACGCCGCGGCATCGGGCCTTGGCCACGTACATGGCCTGATCGGCAGCGCGCAGCAGGCCGGTGAGCGTATTGGCGTGCTCCGGATAGAGGGCCAGGCCGATGCTGGCAGCACAATGGAGCGTTTCTGGTCCCACAATGTATGGTTCTTCCAGCCGCCTGGTGAGCCTCGCCGCGAGTTTCTCGGCGACCTTGGATGTCACGTCCGGCACCAACGCGACAAACTCGTCACCACCAGGCCGGCCGATGATGTCGCAAGACCTCAGGCTCGTTATCAGGCGCTCTGCCGCGATGGTCAGGAGCTGATCACCAACCTCGTGACCACACTTGTCATTGATCTGTTTGAATTCATTCAGGTCGATAAATAGCAACGCGCCGGTCGCATTATCGTCGCTGTCTGATAATCTTTTGGCAGCGTCACGTTCGAAACCACGGCGGTTCAAGACCCCGGTCAGCGGATCCGACCAGGCGATCGACTCCATCTGAATTTCCTTGGCTTTTCGATCCGTAATATCGATGAACGTGACCGCAACATCCTCACCTACCGGCTCGCCGATAACTCTGAGCCATTTCATTGTCGAGTCCAGACCAATACGACACTCCGTGTCAATTACCTCGCCGTTTTCGGCCGCTTCCAGGAATTGCTCCTGCAAGTCCTCCGCATCGCGCTGATCCATGCCACTCGAAGCAAGCTCCATTAGGCCGCTCGCCGACAAATCGCTCATCTTTTCTGGATCCGTATTCAAGTAACGGCCTGCAGCGGCGTTCGCGAAGATGACGCGCAGACTCTTTTCGTCGCTTTCTTCGATCCAACGCATTCGAATGATGCCGTTCACCGAATGATCGACCAGTGTGCGCAAAAGTTTTTCATTGCTGCGAATTTCTTTCTGCGCTTTCTCGACATCACTGACGTCCCGAAACATCAAGACGCGTCCCGAACGTGCAATGTTGTTGTTGGCCACGATCGGTGACACCTGCAGATGCAGAAAGCGGCCGGTATTGGTCAGCATTTTCTGTGGCTCGCCCGTATTAAGCGCCTCGTGAATCTCAGGCACTTCCTCTCCAAACACCGTGTCGAGCGATTTGCGCAACGCGTCAGCTTCAGCAACATTAAGCATCAGCTCGGCGCCGTGATTCAGGCCGATGATGCGCTCCTGATCGTCGACAACAACAACCGGGTCCTGCATGTTCTGATAGACAGTCTCATACGCCAACGGCGAAAACTCGATAATCTGTTCGCCGATCACGAGCCAGGCATAGATCGGCAATAAGCCTGAGAAAACCAGGGGCACGGTCGATATCGTGTTGGGCCCTAACCCGAAATCGTAAGCTGCGATCGCAATCGCGGGTGCAATCGCAGAACCGGCCAGCAGGAAAAGCCCGCGACGGTGAGCGGGAGCGACGGACGTGCTGTGCATGAGCAGTGTCAGGACACTAACGCCGAACACTGCGTAGCTGTATGGCGCATGCAAAAACAGAAACCACGGACCCCATCGACCCGGCCGCGTAAGAAATTCGCCGGCATCATTAGTCGCCGGCAAGTACCACATGAATTCATGAATAGAATTTGTCGCAGCAACCACAACCGTAGCCACAGGCAGTATGAGAAGCGCAGCGATCATCGTTTTCGATGTCTCTGCGCCCGTATATTCTCGGAAGCAGATCAGGATTGTGACCGGCGCGAACGCAGTGCCGATGAAATGTGCGGTCCGCCCGATTGAGAAAACGAGAAAGTTTGGGGCCATCAACTCGATGGCACCGCCCAGGACCCAAATGCCGATTACGATGAAGGTAACGCCGATGGGAAAACTGCCGACTTCGCGTTTGCCACCAAGAAGCCTCACGCTAAGCAGGCCGTAGCAAACGGCGCTGAAGAACAGCAATAAGGACATGACGATTTCTAGATTCATCGAAGCAATCTTGCGCGTATATACAGGGCCCAAACGCAGGAATTTGTGCAATAGTAGCGAGCGCAAGCCTTTGATTCTGGGAACTGTTCCACAGCTTTGCCCCCCTTGAGAGACCCTGCTTGGTCGGTTTTCTCGCCTGGTCGCCTCTAAGCCCGTGAATCTCTTACAATTCAAGATGTTGTGTGACGCACGCGCTGGTGGCAGTCGGCGCCCTGACGGAAAATCCGCAAATGTCCGACGAACTCAAGACAACAGTAAGGATCCAGCGCCCCTCAAGGATTCAATGTGGCGGCGACGGCAGATCCGTCTACCCGAATCGGTGGGAACGGCCGAGTTCGAGCTGCTCTCCACGGTCGAACTCAAGAAGATTCTCAAATCCAATGACGAGATCGCCAAGCAGTCGATCGCGGCCGCAGCAAGTGCTGCGCGGTGATGGCGTGCTGGCAAGAGACACGGCGACGGGACATTTCGAAATTCTGGACGATGCGGATCTGCAAAAGATCATCAAGCAGCACATGAAGCCGCCGGTGCAGGAAAAGCTTGCCGACGTCATCTACGAACCTGCCTTCGACAACGACAACTCGATAGACGAACTGTCACTCGTGAGCACGCTGGCGTTGAAGAAGATTCTCAATGACGAAGACGTGGACGAGCCCGTCGTCGAGGGCTGCGACGGTGCCGGCTTCAATCCTTACGACAGCAGTTAAAAGGAACCCCAGTCCGGTAGATTGTTCTTGTCGATTCTCGGCAAATCTGCCCGTATCAACTCGGGGTACTTCTTCGCTCCACCACAACTGAATATGACGACACGCTCGTGCGGTGTCAGCCATCCCGACTCTTGGAGTTTCTCGGCCGCACCGATGCAGGCGGCCGATTCCGGACCGATGGAGATTCCTTCGGCCTCGGTACCAAGTCGCATCCACTCGATCAATCGTTGTTCCGACACCGCGACTGCGCATCCGTCGCTTTCCCGGATGACGTCGAGCATCATGAAATCACCGACGGCGGCCGGCACGCGCAATCCGCCTGCAATTGTAACTGCGTCGTCAACCGGCTCCGCGAATCTTTCGCCTTTTTCGAATGCCGTGACGATCGGACAACAACCATCTGATTGAACCGCGACCATTCGTGGCATGCGATCGCCTTCCAGCCAGCCGAGTTCCCGCAGTTCCTGAAATGCCTTCCACATTCCGATGAGCCCGGTACCGCCACCTGTCGGATAAAGAATCACATCGGGCAGCGTCCAGTCGAGCTGCTCGGCGAGTTCGAGACCCATGGTTTTCTTGCCTTCAATGCGGTACGGCTCTTTCAGGGTCGAAATATCGAACCACCCCATCGCCTCCTTGCCATCGAGTACGATCTTCGCGCAATCGTTGATCAGGCCATTGACGAGATACCCATGTCCCCCGGCCTGAACCACTTCGTACTGATTGATTTCCGGCGCGTCCTCCGGCATGAAGACGAACGCTTCCATGCCGGCCCTGGCCGCATAGGCCGCCATCGAGCCTCCCGCGTTTCCCGCCGTTGGAATCGCCACTCTCTTGACGCCGAACCACTTGGCCATTGTGATCGCAACCGTCTGCCCACGGTCCTTGAACGAGCCGGTGGGCATTTGAGATTCGTCTTTGATGAAAAGATTACTCAGACCCAGCGAGCCACCAAGCCGATCGCAACGCAACAGCGGTGACATCCCCTCGCCGAGCGAAATAACCCCCCTATCGTCCTCGGCCGGGAGTAACTCACGGTAGCGCCAGAGCGTGGGCGGGCGTTTTTGTACGGCTTCTTTCGTCATCGCCCGGCCGACGGCACTGAGGTCGTAGCGAACCCAGATCGGCCTGCCTTCGTGCAGGGTATGCTGTTCGCGGGCGGGTAGCTGCGTGCCGTCTATCGCGGCCTCGAGGTGACTGACATATGAGCCCATTCCCGCACTCTAACCCAATCAGCACAAAATACGGCCCGTAGATACCTGATTTCATGGCCGAACGTCGCGGTTCCGGTTACAATCCAGACAGCTCAAGGGCCCCGGATAATCGAAAAGAGTAATGAACCGGGCTCGATGAGCCACTTTGTCCAAAATCTCAAAAAGCAAAGAAGGACGGTCAGTTATGCCTCTCGACATTACATTTACGCTCAGCGATTCCGATCTCGATCACTTTCAGTCGATTGTCGATAAATCCAAGACGGCTATCGAAAGTGACGAGAACGTCGTCAATATCGAGGCAGCTGCCCGTCAGCTGATCACCGACGCCAGATCGACAGACCTGCCGACCTTCATCGATGACCGTCTGTCAAAACTCGAGGTCGTTATCGATATGGTCAGTGACGACGAGTGGCAATTGAGCGAAGAAGAGCGCCGCCGGGTTCTTGGCGCCCTGGTGTATTTCTGCGATCCGGAGGACCTGATACCCGACCATATTCCGGGGCTCGGCTTCCTCGATGACGCGATCTATGTCGAACTCGTCATCCGCGAACTCAAGGCAGAGATCGAGTCCTATGAGGAGTTCGTGGCTTTCCGTTCTGCGGAGGAAAAACGGCGCGCCGATGCCGGCGAGGACACCAAGGTCGGACGCGAGGAATGGCTCTCAGACAAGCGTGCAGCCCTGCACGCGAGAATGCGTAAACGACGTCGGTCCGGCGGATCGGCAAGCGGCGGCGGCTGGCGACTGCGCTGGTAGAGCGCTGCAAGCTCCGACCGGCATTACCATTCCTGCGAGGCGAACACCAGGTATAGCCGCCGCGAGAGCTCAGAACTGTAGATTGGTTCCCATCTTGTTGAACATAATCGTTCAAAATTTAGGGTTAGATGGCCACCAATCTCGCAAAAATCGTTCGCGCGGCGGCGCCGGGCACTGGAGTACAACTCCGTCCCTCAGCCTATGGGAAAAACGATATTCGCCAATTCCTGCGTGACGTTGTTGCCATGGCAAATGCGTCCGTCGATGGCCCTCGCTACATCATCGTCGGTGCCGAAATCGACAACAAGGGAAACAAACGGCTGACTTCGGTGGGCCGGGAGGATTTTTCCGGCAAACCCTCTTACCAGGGGCTCGTGACCGACTACATCGAGCCACCAATACGACTGAAATACCAGCCGACGAGTGTCGATGGAAAACGAGTCGGTGTATTCGAGATCTCCGACTGTCAGGACCGGCCCTACATGATGCGCGTCGATTACTCGGAGAAGCTCCGGCGCGGCGACGCATACATCCGTGTAGACGATGCGGCGATCAAAATGGGCCGCAAGCTATTGCAAAATATGTTCGAAAAGAAATTTCGCGACTCGGTGTCGGCCGACCGGGTCGAAATCGGTTTTCCGGGTGAAATTATTCACAAGGATTTCAAGATCAAAACGATCGATCTCTCGCAGCTGCCCTCGGCGATCGCGAGTGCCAAACTCAAGCAGTTGCTGGACATTCAGAATAGCGTGAAAGACAGTGGCTCGACGACGGTCATGGCCAGACTGACGCATGCGCGACTGTTCGGCTCCGACAGCCCTTATGAAAATCGTTCGGCTGACGAGCTCATGGCCGAAATGGCCGAGATCGAACACAAGCATCGGCAAGACGACGAACACTTTCTTTACGAGACCAATGCCGAAAAGGTGCAACTCGTCGTATACAACCAGGGCGACGAACCCATCCAGGACGCTTCGCTGTCGATTGTATTGCCGAATCACAACTCTTTTTATGTCGCCAACAGGCTGCCCAAGCTTCGACGTAACGGTGAGTACGTGGACAGGGCTCGCGGCGACTCGTCCGAGTATCCGACCGTCAATCTGAAAGAAGATGCGATACACATAACGAATACGCTGGGAGAGATTCCGACCTATGCGCCGGTGAATGCTTTCGAAGTCCCGCTGCGAATATGTGTTGGATCGGACCTCAAAGGACGACGGCTGGGAATTCGTTACTCCTTGTTCGGCTCGAATTTGCGCAGGCCTGCCAAGGGAAAACTACGGCTGCTCTTTTAGTACTTCAGGTCCACTTTTCTACCGTCGGCGGCATGTAGGACTCGAAACGCCGAAGCAGGTCTGCCGGCTTCTTACTGACCAGCAACATCGCCCGATGAGACGGCCGCAGGAAACCTTCCGTCTCGGCATGATCCAGAAATGACAGCAAGTGGTTGAAATAACCATTCACGTTGAGCAGTCCGCACGGCTTCTCGTGAAACTGCAGTTGAGCCCAGGTCAGTATCTCGATTATCTCTTCGAGCGTGCCGAATCCTCCCGGCATCGCGATGAAACCGTCGGACAGCAGGGCCATCATCGATTTCCGCGCATGCATGGAGTCGACAACATGCATCTCGGTCAGCCCGTCATGGGCAACTTCTTTCTCCAGCAGCGACTTCGGTATTACACCTTCCACCTCGCCGCCGCCGTCAAGTACTGCATCGGCGATTTGCCCCATCATGCCCCTGTGGGAACCGCCATAGACCAGGCCGATGTTGTTGTCCACCAGCACCCCGGCCAGCTCCCTGGCCGCATTCGCATAATCGTTATTCGTCCCGGCGTTGGAGCCGCAATAGACGCACAATCTCTTCATCAGGACTATTTATGAAGCGCGCCGATCCGGTACCGCGCAGATGATCTTGTGCAGGTCGGGGCGTGCGATCTGCATTTCCTCAGGCGTCAACGCGTCCAGTTCGTGTGGAAACACCAACCATTCGGCAGTTTCCCTGATGTAATAATCGGGCACGAGATCCGTCTCGTTTCTCGTTGGCTTGTACCACGGTACGGCAGTGCGAATATCCTCCGGCGTATTGCCGCGAGCGCGCCTCGTCAGCTCGTCGATCACGGCCTCGATCGTGTGGCCGGTATCGAATACGTCATCAACAATCAATACACGATCGTCATAACAGACCTTCTTGATAATGTAATTCAAGCCATGCACCGCCACTGCGCCACGTTCATCGACACCGACGTATGACGATGTTCGAATCGCGATGTGATCGGCATCGATACCGCAATATGCGAACACTTCCTGAACTGCCATACCGACGGGTGTGCCGCCACGCCAGATCGCTATGATGAGCGTGGGTTCGAAGCCGCTTTCCAGAATCTTGAGGCCTAAGTCGAACGAATCGGTAAGTAGTTCTTGAGCCGTTAAGACGGTCTTATCCATGCCGTTTCTCGCACTTGTGGTTATACTCATACTACCGCACAACTCCCGTGACTGAGAATAAGAAATGAACAAGCGATTCATTGCGGCGGACGATCTCTTGCTCGACTCGTTTCAGCTCGCTGCCAATATTTTTCAGGCTGATTTCAAGCCGGACTTTCTGGTCGGGCTCTGGCGAGGTGGAAGCGCAGTGGGCATCGCCGTGCAGGAGGGCCTCGATTATTTCGGCATCAAGACGGATCACATTGCGATTCGCACTTCCTACACGGGCTTGTCTGACTACTCGAAGATGGTCGATAAGGCAGATGGGATTCGTGTTCATGGATTGCAGTACCTGCTCGAAAATCTTAGCAGCGAGCATTCGCTGCTAATCGTCGACGACGTCTACAGCACCGGTTCCAGTGTCAGCGCCGTGATAGAGACGCTTTCCAGAAAGACCCGACGCAACCTGCCGAAGGACATTCGCATCGCGACAGTCTGGTACCGCCCGACCGATCGGACCATTCGCCCGCCGGACTATTTCGTACACGAGACTAATGATTGGCTTATCCTGCCCTACGAGTTGTCCGGGCTGTCGATCGAGGAGCTGCGTGCCCATAAGCCGGAGCTGGCCGGCATCATCGACAGGCTGCGGCCGTTTGTCGAGGCCCGCAACAGCAAGCCTGCGGCCTGAATGCCCGACGAAAGGCAAACCCTAAAATCCCTTTTTGACAAGGCAGTCGAGGCTGTCCAGGCTGAGAATCTGATTCCCGGCAGACTGCCCCCGCAACCCCGGGGAAGGACCCTCGTCATGGGCGCCGGTAAAGCCGCTGCCGCCATGGCGCACGCGGTAGAGAGCAATTGGCCAGGGGAGCTTGCAGGCCTCGTCGTCACTCCATACGGTCATGCCGTTCAGTGCAATCAGATCGAAGTTGTCGAAGCTGCTCATCCAGTTCCGGACACAGCGGGATGCAATGCTGCACAACGTATGCTCACAATGGCCCACGAACTCACCGCCGAGGACCTGGCATTGTGCCTGCTTTCCGGCGGCGGCTCAGCCTTGCTACCGATGCCCGCCGAGGGCATAACGCTTCAAGACAAACAGTCAATTACCAATAGTCTGCTCAAGTGCGGCGCGAACATCGCCGAGATAAATTGTGTGCGCAGACACCTGTCAGCGATCAAAGGTGGCCGGCTTGCGGCCGCTTGCTGGCCTGCACGGATGGTTACCTTGGCGATTTCCGACGTTCCAGGCAACGATGTCTCGGCGATGGCATCCGGGCCGACGGTTGCAGACGCTACGACATCCACAATGGCCCTGGACATCCTGCAGAGATATTGCCTGGACGTTCCGGACAACGTAGTGAATCACCTCAATAACGCCGCCGCAGAAACGCTAAAAGCGGGCGACCCGGCATTCGACAATGCGACTGTCGACATACTCGCCACGTCAGATGACGCGATGCAGGCGGCGGCCGGGCTGGCGCGTGAGCTCGACATCGAACCGCTCGCCCTTGGTGAATTGCAAGGAAGCGCAACAGAACTAGGACTGGAACATGCTGCATTGGCAAAGCAGATTGCTTGCGGCAACGGGCCTGTGCAGCCTCCTTGCGTACTGATCTCCGGCGGTGAGACCACCGTGCGAGTCCTCGGTCACGGACGCGGCGGCCGGAACTCCGAATACTGCCTTGCTTTGGCACTCGCACTGGACGGACATCCCGAAATCTTTGCAATCGCCTGCGATACCGACGGCATCGATGGCACGGAAGACAACGCCGGATGTTTTGTCACACCGGATTCCCTGCAACGTGCAAGCGCGAAGTCACTCGACGCCAGGAAACTACTCGATGAGAATGACAGCTACCGTTTTTTTTCTGAAATCGGGGATCTTGTCGAAACCGGCCCAACGCGAACAAATGTTAACGACTTTCGGGCAATACTGATAACCAGCATTCGATAGAACAGACATACTCATAGCGGTCGTTCAATTGCTGATTCAAACCAAAACATGAAGTGAAATCAATCGAGAGGTGCGTGGAGCTTTGTCTCTTCGGTGATAATGCCTCCTCGATTGCCAATCTCGATCGAACCGTAACGCTCTTTAAAGCAGTCCGGCAATGGGCGGTCACCCTCGATAGATAGCCATAGCCGCATAAGGTGGCGACGTTTAGTAGGGTCGGGCCAATCTAGAAACCCGGTGCGGTCATGCAGCTGCGAATGGTTGTACACAAACTGCATGTCGCCAGGCTCTAACTGCATTCCGAAACAAAGTTCCGGGTCGTTTGCCAGTTCGTCGAACATATCAAGCGCTCCCACATGTTTCGGCGTTAGCCGCGTCGCGCCTTCAAAGCGTTGAGCACTATCTATGTATTGGCGTTGGTAGAAGACCGTCAGATACCCTTCATGCCAGCTCAACACCGGTATCTCCATAAAGGGCTTGGCCCCTTTAGGTACTTCTCCTCGGCGATCGGTCGCAATTGGGTCAAACAGCATGTCCAGCAGATCGGGGCGTTCGGCTTTCATTCGATTGTAAATAGATTCCGCGCTCACAAGCAGTGACTGCCCACCTTCTTTTGCTTCTCGGATGCACAGCAGTCCCACAACGTCGGCGCTGTCCGTGTGAAAAGTCTGGCGCTCGCAGGTCTGATAAATACGGCTGTCTGGGTCTTTTGCATCCGCTCCAACATCGCGTACGTGTCCCAGAATATGCCCTTGCGCATTTTGAGATCGAGCACTGCCAAGATGTGCGCCCAAGCCACAAAAGACTGTGGCAGAGAATTTCTGAGTGTAATTCGCAATCGGTAATCCGCGCAGCACTTCAACTCCCACACCATTCAGAATTTTGTGGCTTAGTCCTTGGACGTGGTCGGAAAAAGTCGTCAGCGGAAATGTCTCTTTGGTGATTTCACCCACATCGCGGCCAAGGCCGAGAAAATGCTGTGCAGCATTTTCCAGATCGACCACGTCTTCTGTGGAGAGTCGGTACAGCCAGATATCTGGGCTATTGAGCATGTCTTTGCCCAGCCATGCAGACGGGCTTGTTATTTTCGCCGGTAGAGTGGAAAGGTCCTTGTTGGCGGAATTCTGCATGAGAAATATCGAGGAAGAATGTTGACTAAACGATTTTAGAATCACATCTAACGCTAGTTTAACGTCCGCTTTGGGTCAGTAGCGGCCCTTCGGGCCGATACTAACTCAAAGACTGATTCCGGGTGCAAAGTGGATCATCTAAATCAATTTTGGGCTATCGAAAACTGCCATGGCCTGAACGGATAGATCAACGTGATCGCAAATCATTGACGCTATGCGCCAACTCACCCATCAGATATGTCGCCGCAACACAGCGATCGTCACCGAGCATGGTTAAGGCGAATAATTTCTCCGCTACGTCATCGGACGTGTTCAGTCGGCGCGACGTGATCGAAATCGCACTGGAATCGAGAACCGTGAAGTCTGCTTCCTTGCCAGCTTCGAAATTGCCAATTTTGTCATCGAGGTAAAGCGCCCGCGCAGCACCGAGCGTCGCGAGGTAAAAAGCGTCGAACGGTGGCAAGGCCTGCTGCTGCAATTGCAGCACCTTGTAAGCCTCGCTCGCAGTTCGCAGCACGTTCAGGCTGGTGCCACCACCGATATCCGTACCCAGGCCAACGCGAATGTTGTTCTCGACCGCTTTTTTGAGATCGAACAGTCCGCTTCCAAGGAATAGATTGGACGTCGGGCAAAATGCGATGGCTCCGCCGTGATCGGCCATTACCTTGCGATCCTGATCATCAAGGTGCAGGCAATGCGCGAACACAGATCGTTCCCTCACGAGCCCAAAATGATCGTAGACATCCAGATAACTCCGGCTCCAGGAAAACTGCTTGGCGATGAGCTCTACCTCGTCGTTGTTCTCCGCAAGGTGGGTGTGCACGTACACATCCGAGTGTTCGCTGGCGAGGCGGCCCGCTTCTGCGAGCTGCCCCTCACTGGAAGTCACCGCGAAACGCGGTGTAATTGCGTAGCTCAGGCGGCCCTTCCCATGCCACTTGTGGATCAGTTGCAGGCTGTCCTCATAAGCGGATTTCACGTCGTCTCTGAGACCATCCGGGCAGTTCTTGTCCATCAGGACCTTGCCCGATATGAGGCGCATGTTAAGGCTCGACGCCTTGTCGAATATTGCGTCCACCGACTGTGGATGAACGGTCGCAAATACCAGTGCCGTTGTAGTGCCGTTTCGCAGCAGCTCATCGACGAAGAAGTCGGCGACCTCCGCCGCGTGTTCAGCGTCCGCGAACTTTTGCTCGGCCGGATACGCGTATTTGTTCAGCCAGTCGAGCAGTTGTGCGCCGTAGGACGCAATAATATCGATCTGCGGGAAATGCACGTGGCAATCGATCAAGCCGGGAATGATCAACTTGTCGCGATGCTCAACGACATCGGCATTGCCGTTGAGATCGCGAAGTAGCGTTTCCGCCTCACCGATTTCACGAACTCGTCCTTTCTCGACGATCAACAGCCCATCATCGAAATACTCGACTGCCGACGTCTTGTTGTGATCCGTTGCACCACCCGGATCTGCTAGACAATGAAGTATCGACGCTCTGAATGCAGTGGCCATCGACGTTACTCGGCGAGCAAGGTGACCGGGTCGCTGAAGTAGTGCTCGTCGCAATTCTCACCATCAGCGCCGCAATCAACGATCAAAAACTCCTGTCCGCTTTCAAGGGCGATCATCGGCATATGCCAAACGCCTCTTCGATAGTTCACGCCCTGGCTGCCGTTCGTAACAAAAGCGCATAGATCCTCAGGCTCTACGGATTCTGCAGCAGGCGCGACGACCACAAAGAATCTGAAGTGCGACATCGGTATGAATGCCTGACTGCCGAGAGGATGGCGTTCAACCAGATCGACGCGGTACGGCAAACTTGACGGCATCTTGCATCGGGCGATGCTTATCGATGCGTGTCGGCCTTCCGCATCCACGTCTGCCAATCCGCTAAACCTTTCGAACCGGGCATCGTTCATCGCCGCCTTCGCATCGCTTGATGCGTGAATGACATCTCCAAACGGCGCGAATCGCTCCGGCGTAATCGGCAATGCACTGATACTTATTCCGCTCATTTATCGTCGGCGACCCGACCGAACAATCGCAGACGGCTAACGCCGCCGTCCGGAAAAATCGACAGCCGAACATGCGATACAACACCGACATCCGCCAACTCGTCGGTGAAATATTGTTGTTGATCCATATCGAGCTTGTTTGCAGGCAGCAGCGTCGGCCAGTCTTCGCTCGCAGCTTCGATTTCGTCGAGGTCAGCGTCGTCTAGCAGGGCCGCCTGAATCGCCGCGCGATCCGGATAGTTGCCTTTGAAATGTGCGGTGTCGATCTCTACTTTTTCGATGATGCCGCGGAAACCAAGCGCCAGTATTACCCAGTCATTTCCAGGTCCCCTGCGCCGCGCCGTCTCCCAGCCATCGCCCATGTTCACACCACGGCCGGGCGCATTGAGGTTGTGCATGCTGCCGAAATGTTCATCGTTACAGAGTAACGCCCTGCCACCGTTCTCGAGTGCGAGCAAGTCGATGACTTCGTCCTCGTCCATCGAGCTTCGGAATGGTTTTACCTCACCGAATACTCGAAGCCGCGCCACACCGCCGTCCGGAAAAATGTTCAGGCGCAGATGCGTAATGGCGTTTTCATTCTCAACCGGAAATAGCTGATGCGCGTCGCCTTGCAGTTCGGCTTTCGGCAAAAGCTCGAACCAGTCTGCGCTATCAGCAGGAATGTCATTTTCGCTTATGCAGGCGTCGACCGAAGCATGCGGCGGAAAATTGCCGGTGAAGTGACTCGTGTCAATATCGAGTCCGTGTACAACGCCGGGAATGCCGAGTTTCACGACGCAAAAGTCATGTCCCGGCTCTCGTTTTCTTCTGCTTTCCCAGCCATCCATCCACTTGCCGTTTTCGTCGTACTTGTCAGGAATAAACACGGGATCGGCGGGATCGATGAGCCGGGACTTGTCGGCGAAAAAGTCGTCGCTTGCGAAGACGACCTGTGTACCGAGCCGGGGCTGCTCGAGGCGCACCCACTGATGAAATGGATTTTCGATCTTATCGTTCAAACTTTCAGTTCCTGTAAACGTAAAGACGCAATCTTGTGTATTTCCCGGATGGCGGTTTCAAATTCGGTCTGGCTGTCGTTAGCAAGCCTACTCTTGAAAGCGGCGAGAATCTCATGCCGATGGCTGTCCCGTACTGCCATGACAAAAGGAAAGCCGAACTTTTCCTTGTATTGAGAATTCAGCTCCTGGAACCGCTCGAACTCTTCGGGCGAACATTGATCGATACCGGCGCTTGACTGTTCAGCAGTGGACTCGACGGTAAGGTCACCGCTTATCGCCGCTTTGCCCGCAAGATCGGGATGCGCACGAATCAGGGCAAGCTTTCTCTCATCACCCGCCTGGTCCACGCAGTTCGCAAAAATTTCGGCCAGCTCGTTAACATCCTCGACCCTCGCAGCAGTCTCGTGCGTCTCTTCCGCAACCCACGGGGAGTGCTCGTATATACCGCCATAGCGAGTCACAAATTCTTCATAGGCCAACGACATTTGCCTAGGTCCTCGCCGGATGTTGTTCCCGCCAGTGCCGCGCGATGTCGATGCGCCTGGCAACCCAGACATCGCTGTGGCTCTGCACGTAGTCGAGAAATTTTTGTACCGCGACCGCACGGCCGGGTCGGCCGGCCAGGCGACAGTGCAGCCCGACTGACATCATCTTCGGGCAGGTCTCACCCTCGGCATACAACAAGTCGAACGAGTCTTTCAGGTATTCGAAAAACTGCTGACCGGAATTGAATCCCTGCGGCGTCGCGAAACGCATGTCGTTGGCGTCCAGGGTGTAAGGCACCATGAGTTGCGGCTCGTCGAACTGGTAGTCCCAGTACGGCAAATCGTCCGCATAGCTGTCGGCGTTATAGAG
>CAYLSX010000030.1:0-19138 GCA_964386685.1 uncultured Woeseiaceae bacterium
TGCGGCTCGATCGATCTTGTACATATATAAGGAGTCCTTATGGAGACGGGTTATTGGCAAAAATGAAGGTCTTCAAAAGGTGCCGGGTCTTATTGGGTGCTTCTTGCGGCAACATGTGTCCGCTCTCCGGAATGACATGTACGTCAGGATTGTTCAGGTGCTCGAGGAGTTCATCAGTGGCCTTGCGGGGTGCCATCTTGTCCTTACCGGCGATCATGACCTGGACGGGACAGCTTATTTTCGCCGCCGCCACTTTGCCGTTTCTGTACGCATTGCTTGCTTTCAAGTCAGTCGCCAGCGCATTTGGAACATTGCGTCGCATGATTTTGCGACCGCCCGCGATCATCGAATTGCCCGGAATCGGCCCCTGATGCAAGTGACCAGCCGGGCCAAATCCCCAGCCAACCATCATTGCGATGGCGTCCTCTGGCCTGTTCTCCGCGGCTTCGATCAGCGCCGGGTTCACAGGAGTAGCCAGGCCGCTGCTTATGAATGAGACGCTTTTAATCCTGTCGGGATAACGGGACGCGAACTCCAGTGCATCGAGACAACCCTGGGAGTGTCCGACGAGCGAGATGTTATCGATGTTGAGCGCTTCTGCGACGTCGTTCAGCCAATCGCCGATCGCCTCGATGGAAGTCAGCGCCGGGCCCTCCGACTGGCTATGTCCGGGTAGATCCGGCACCAGCACCGCATAATTTCTGAAAGCGAAGAAGCGCGAGTGCAGGCCCCAAAACGTGTGATCGAGGCCGCTGCCGTGCAGGAACATGACGACGGGTTTCTTGTTGTCGAAGGCTTTACCTCCGGTTGAGGCAAAAACTTGTTTGCCTTTGACCTCAAAATACATCGCTATGACTTCGAGATTTTCTTGGCAGCGCGAAATCCGATTTCGAAATCGTCTTTCAAGTCTTCGATGTTCTCGAGTCCGACGGACAATCGAACCATGTCTTCGGTAATGCCGGCGGCGACCAGCGCATCGGCGTCGATGCGTGAGTGCGTCGTCGTTGCGGGATGAATGATCAACGTTTTCGCATCTCCGACATTTGCCAGATGAGACGCGAGTTGTACATTTTCGATGAACGCTCTGCCGGCATCTCTGCCGCCCTCGACACCGAAGCTGATGATGGACCCTGCACCTTTCGGCAGATACTTTTTCGCCAGTTCGTGGCTCGAGTGCGACGGCAGGTCGGGATGAATTACCCAGCAAACCTGCTTGTGATTACTCAGGTAATCGAGCATTGCTTTGGTGTTGGACAAGTGTTTGTCCATGCGTAGCGACAGAGTCTCGATACCCATCATTAAAAGGAATGCAGTCATCGGGCTCATCGTCGCACCGAAATCTCTCATGGCCTCGGCGCGGATACGCGTTGCGAATGCGGAGGGACCGAACTCTTCCCAGATGTTCATGCCCGAGAAAGGCGCGTAAGGCTCTGTAATCGTGGGGTATTTATCTGTCGCACCCCAGTCGAAATTGCCACCATCGACGATCACGCCACCGATGGCTGCGCCGTGCCCGCCCATCCACTTGGTCACCGAATGTATCGTGATATTGGTGCCGTAATCGAAGCACCGGCATAAGTAAGGAGTATTAAAGGTCGCGTCGACCATGAAAGGGATCTGATGTTGCGCGGATATCGCGGCGATGGCTTCGAGATCCAGGATGTCGAGACCAGGGTTTCCGATCAGTTCGCCGTATATCAGCTTTGTGTTGTCCTGAATGGCTGCTTTGCAACTGTCAACGTCAGTCGGATCGAAAAAAGTGGTCGTGATGCCAAAACGGGGCAGGGTGTTCTTCATCAGACTGATGTTGCCGCCGTACATCTGTGAGCTCGCTACGATGTGATCGCCCTGACTCAGAATCGCAGTAATCGCACAAAAGGTGGCCGCCATTCCGGAGGCGGTACAAACCGCGGCGGAGCCGCCTTCGAGCGCCGCGATGCGTTGCTCCAGTACGCCGACCGTCGGGTTAGTGATGCGGCTGTACGCATGTCCGCCGCGCTCCAGATTAAAAATGGAAGACGCGGTATCGGTGTCAGGAAATACGTAGGAGGTCGTCTGATAGATCGGCGATGCACGCGCGCCGAATTCCGGATCAACTGTCTGACCGGCATGCAGGCTGATCGTGTCAAAGTGATAAAAGTGCGACATTCCTGATTCTTGTTTTACTGAGAATTTATTTGCAGTGGATCTTCCGGATCAACGCCCGGCTTAAACTGCTCTTTTCGATCGATGCTGGTGAGTTGGTATACCAGTCCTAGCCAGTTATTGACAATCGCTCTGCCAGTATCACCCCAGGTGTTGTCCACCAGTGACGCCAGTTCGCTTTCCGGAAACTCCGGCAGAGCCGCGCTATCGGCCTCGGCCTGTAAAGCCTCTTCGATATAGCGTGCTGCAATCTCAACTGCTTCATCCGGAAAGTAGTGCTCGGGGTAGCGCGGCACGGACTCGCGTGTGCCGGCGAAATATCGAGCGAGTTCGCGTTTGTATTCTTTAAGCAGGCTGTTGGAATCGTATTCGGGGTGCCCCTGGAAATAGACAATCCGAAACTGGTCCGGGCTGACCGCCAGGTGGACACCTGCCTCCTGGCTTTCGATCAGCACGGTGAGTCCGGCCTGTTCGAGTTGCGACCTGCTGACCTCGTTGTACCGCGAATGGGGCGCGTCGAAACGGCTATTGATTCCTCTCGTGAGCGGATGCTCGGGGTGTGTCAGCCTGTGGCTGTAGACACCCCATTGTTTTCGGGGCATGCGTTGCCGATCGATTCCATGTCGATGTTTGAGCAGTGCGTGCGTTGCCAGGCAGGAACACAGGATGGACGCAACATTCTCCTCGCCCCATCGAACCACTTCGATCAGTGGCTCCCAGAAGGGTTCCTGATCCAACGAGGGATGCTCCACATTGGCACCACTGATAATCAGTGCGTCCAGGCCCTGGTCTGCTAACGCTGCAAAGTCAAAGTAGTGCTGACTGATATGTTGCCTGGCTTTGGCGCCGCGATTCAGTTTCCGTAAGGAAAACGGGTACATATAAAACTGAGCTATTTGCTCAGAAGCGCCGACGAGACCCAGAAACTGCGCCTCAGTGGCCGCCAATGCCGCGTCCGGCATCATATTCAACAAGCCGATATGAAGTTCACGGATGTCCTGTTGCTGTGCTCGTTCGAGGGACAACACCTCCTGGCCATGCGCCCGCAAGCGCGAAAACGTCGGCAATGCATTGTGTGCGACCAAAGGCATGGAGTCGTGATTCTTGTTGCTGTTGGCGGATTGGCGAAAAAGTATAGGGGTCGCCAATGTGCACTACAACAAATGCTGCACTGAAGTAAAAAGACCTTAAATTACAACGAGTTATCAGATAGTCAGGACTGCCCGGGCGTCGCCGTCACGAATCCTGCATTTTCCAGGATGCGGATTGGATCAACGTTTTACGGGCTTCGAGCTATTACTCTTAATTCATTGATTTCCTTGACCTTCACGCTTGGGTCGCTCTGGGTATCTGGCAATGAATGAGCGTAGCTTGATCTCACATGCTGTGAAAATCGCCGTCCTGACGATCGCGATGGCGTGCCCGGCGTCTGCGGCCGAATTCAAGGCGGGACTACGTGCGTTCAATGCCGGCCACTATGAAAGGGCGCTCGAGGTATGGGTGCCGCTCGCCGAGAACGGTGATCTGAATGCGATGTACAACATTGCGCTGATATACGACGAGGGTCTGGGTGTTCCCAGGGACAAGGCCAAAGCGGTCGAATGGTATCTGGAGCCTGCAACTCGCGGCGATGTTTCCGCCCAATATAACCTGGCGACGATATACGACTATGGGCAGGGCAGCGTAAAAGAAGACAATGTCGAGGCCGTCAAGTGGTACCTCGCGGCAGCGAAGCAGGCCGACGAACAAGCGCAATTCAATCTCGGATTCATGTATGGCATCGGCGAGGGTGTCGAGATCGATTTCGCCCAGTCGATAAGATGGTATCGCCTCGGCGCGGACCAGGGACACGTTGCTTCTCAATACAACCTTGGATACGCCTACGATCTCGGCCAGGGTGTTGTGGAAGATAACGCGGAAGCGCTCAAGTGGTACGAAATGGCTGCAAGCCAAGGCGATGCCGATGCCCATTACGCGATCGCCCTGATCTACGATCAAGGCGACGGCGTGCCGGAGAACAATGTAAAGGCTATCGACTGGTACCAGCGCGCCGGCGAACAAGGTCACGTTAAATCGCAATTTAATGCCGCCGTCATGTTCGACCTCGGTGAAGGCGTCGAGGAAGACAACGAGTTAGCGCTTGTGTGGTATCGGGCCGCTGGCGAACAGGGTCATACCAATGCGCAGTTCAATCTGGGCGTTATGTACGAGAGCGGCGAAGGCACGGCGCCCGATTTCTACAAGGCGATGAAGTGGTATCACCTCGCGGCTGAGCAGGGCTCACCGCAAGCACAATACGCTGTCGCGATATTGTTCGATCACGGCAACGGTGTTGAAGAAGACAACGTGGTTGCACTTGCCTGGTATGCGCGCGCCGCCGAACAGGGCGATGCGGACGCACAGAACAACCTGGGCGCGATGTATGACGCCGGCGAAGGCATTAAGGAAGACAATGCCGAGGCGATCAAGTGGTACAGCCTTTCTGCCGACCAGGGTAATCCGATTGCGCAAAACAATCTCGGTGCGATGTACTACGCCGGCGAAGGCGCGAAACTCGATCGAATTCAGGCCTACAAATGGTTCTACATCGCCGAAAAACTCGGCAGTGATGACGGCAAAGAGAACCGACTCAAATCTGCGAAAAGCATGCGATCTGCCGAGGTTAACGAAGCCCAAAGGCTGGCGCAGGAATGGCTATCCGATTTCGAGGAAAAGGAATAGAGTCAGGTCTTTAATTCCGGTCGTATGACCGCATCTATAGGCCCATGCAAGGATTCTTCCTCAGGACACTGATAACGCTACTGGGCCTGCTCCTGGCCTCTGCAATTATTCCCGGCGTGACCATTGATGGCACTGGCAGCGTTGTTCTCGCGGCTATTCTGCTCTGTCTCGTTAACGGCTTCGTCCGCCCCATCGCATTTTTGCTGACTCTGCCGATCACGATCATCACACTCGGCCTATTCCTGTTCGTATTAAATGCCGCCATGTTTGGTCTCGTCGCCTCGATGCTTGATAACTTCATCGTCGCAGGATTCTGGTCGGCGATCTTCGGCTCACTGGTCGTGAGTATTACGAGCACGATCGCATCGTGGTATATCGGTCCCGATGGCCACATCGATGTAATCGTCGTCCGGAAATAACACCGCTTAATAATATAACGGGGCAGCGAGCTGCCCCGTTTCTCTGTTGGCGAAACAACTCAGGCTGCGTTTTTGGCCATGAATTCTTCGATGATTGGTTTCGCGTCTGATTGAGTCTTCTGCACAGACTCTCTTTCTTTCAAACGCTCCCAATACGCAGAGATGTTCTTGTGTTCGGCAAACGGAGCAAGCAACTCCGCGTAAAAGAGTGCCGGTGCTGCGGCGCAATCAGCCATCGTAAATGTGTTGCCCTGCGCATACTGGTTCTGACCTAGCTCGTGCTCCATGAAGCTGTATATCGTGTCGACGCGGAATTTCGCGGTATCGATACGCTCCTGGTCCTTTTGCTCTTCGGGTTTCATGCTCTGGAACAATAAGGTGACCACCGAATCGTTCAGATAAAGATCCAGCATTCGATCCTTGAAGCGAATCTTCCTGGTCTGCTCAGCGTCACCGTCAATTAACCGCGGTTCCGCCATGTTATCGATGTACTCGATGATGATGCTTGACTCCGGAATGATATGGCCGTCATCGAGCACAAGGCAGGGAATTTTGCCGAGCGGGTAGACTTCGCGATACGCCTCGCGTGCTTCAGGATCCATCAAGGCAACGATATTCGGCTCGAACTCGAGACCCTTTTCATAAAAAGCGAGCAAGGTTTTCTGTGAATAAGTGGATATGGGGTTGTAATAGAGTTTCATTGAATTTTCCCTCCTACAGTAAAATTTAGACGACTTCCGTCAATGTAGCCAGGCAGCCTTGCCAACCCTGCGTATGGCGATCGGCCACATCCTGGTCGGGGAAGCCTTCGTGTGTCAGCGTCAGTTCTGTTTCGTTGTCGCCGTGGTCTTTGAGATCGATCGTGACTCGCGTAATGAGCTCGGAGTCCGCCCACTTCCAACTGAAGACAAGCTGCTCATTCGGCACGATTTTTTCGTAAATACCGCTCGGCGAATAAGTCTCTCCGTCGCTACCGTTAATCACCAGGCGGTATGCGCCACCTTCGCGTACATCCAGTTCTGCGACTGGAACCGTCACGCCCGCACTCGGGCGAAACCACTGTTTGATCATTGCTTCCTCGGTCCAGGCTGCAAACACTTTTTCGCGAGAGGCGGGGAGAATCCGCGTCAGCACGAGACTATTGCCGTTTGCCATTGTTTGACTCCTCAATCTAGAACAATTTTTGATTTCTTAGCAGGTCATCCAAGGCATTGAGGCGGCCTTCCCAGAATTCGCGATGGAAGTTGATCCAGTCCTCGGCCGTCTTCAAGGCAGCCGTCGTCAGATTGCAGTGGTGTTGGCGACCCTTGATGCGGCGCTCAATCAAACCCGCTTTCTCAAGGATTTTCATGTGCTTGGAGATTGCCGGCGAGCTCATCTCGAATGGTTTGGCGAGCTCGCCGATGGTCGTCGAACCCTCGGCCAAACGGCTCAGGATGGCCCGTCGCGTACCGTCGGAAAGAGCGAAAAAAACCTGGTCGAGATTGCCGCTTGCTTGCTGCATGATGATTTAATAGTTAACTGATTGGTTAACTATAGTGAGACGATGCAACTATTGCAAGGTATTTTTCGAACCGGTCGCTTCGCTATGATGTAGCCAGTACGCACCGATGAGGTAGGCAATGAGCATCCAGACAAGAACAATCGACTACAAAGATGCAGACACGGAATTACAGGGATATCTCGCCTGGGATGATGCCCTCGAAGGTAAGCGCCCTGGAGTAATGGTCTCGCATGCCTGGGCCGGGCGGAGCGACTTCGAAAACGGCAAGGCCGAGGCCCTGGCGAAGTTGGGCTACGTCGGTTTCGCGATCGATAACTTTGGCAGAGGGGTTCTCGGTGCGAGTACGGAAGAGAACAGCGCCTTGATACAGCCGTTTCTTGAAGACCGCGTGATGCTGCAGAAGCGTATGCAGAACTCGCTGGACGTCATGAAGGCCATGGACGAGGTCGATGATGCCAATGTAGCCGCTATCGGTTTTTGTTTTGGCGGTCTTTGTGTGCTCGATCTTGCGAGATCGGGCGCCACAGTCAATGGCGTCGTCAGCTTTCATGGACTATTCGGACCGCCAGGCAATACGGTTGGTAACAAAGCCAACGCAAAGGTCCTGGTGCTGCATGGATGGGACGATCCGATGGCGACGCCAGATCAGGTAGTGTCGCTTGGCGAAGAACTAACGAGCCTGGATGCCGACTGGCAGATCCACGGCTATGGCAACACCATGCATGCGTTCACCAATCCGAACGCCAACGATCCGGACTTCGGCACTGTGTATCACCCGGATGCCGATCGACGATCGTGGAACACCATGCAAGGATTTCTGTCCGAGATCTTCAAAGACCATCCATAAAGCAGGTCATTCCTGTGCTAAAGTTGCCGCCCTTTGACAAAGGTGGTGGGGGAAAAGCCGTGAAAAATCAATTCAAATTATTGGCCGTTCTGCTGAGCATCGCTTTGGCCGCCTGTGGCCCAGGTGAGCAAACGACGGGCGAGCCCGCTGCCGAAGCGCCTGCCGCAAATGCCGCGGAGTATGCCGCCAATCAGATCTCCGGCGAATTCATTAGAAAAATCGTCAAGGAGATTGCCGACGACAGGTACGAAGGGCGCGGCCCCGGCAGTCGCGGCGACGTTGCTGCCCGACAGTATCTCGCCAGGGAACTCGAGGCTTTGGGCCTTGAACCAGGCGCAGCGGACGGCAGCTGGGAACAGGAATTCGTGCTGCTGTCTGTCGACAGCAAGCAACCCGACCATTGGGCATTTCAGCGCGGCGATGAGACGCTGACATTCAAGCAATGGGACGACTTCATCGTCAATAGCGGCGTCCAGCGGGAGCGCGCCGAGTTTGGCGATTCTGAGGTCGTTTTCGTCGGCTATGGAATCCAGGCGCCCGAGTTCGACTGGGATGACTACAAAGGGTACGACCTGAACGGCAAAGTCCTGCTCATGATGAACAACGATCCCGAGTGGGACCCGGATCTGTTCGGTGGTGAAACACGGCTCTGGTATGGCCGCTGGGACTACAAGTACGCTAAAGCTGCCGAGATGGGTGCGGTCGGTGCGATCATCATTCACACGACACCGTCTGCCGGCTATCCGTTCCAGGTGCTGCAGACTTCAGGGACCGGCCCACAGTTCCAGCTGCCATTTGGCGACGAACCACACGGTCAGATCACCGCCTGGATGGTCGAAGACGCTGCACGCAAGCTCGTCTCGATGGCAGGATTCGATCTGGACGAGCTCAGGGAGTCTGCTGACAATCGTGATTTCGAACCGGTACCGCTCGGCGTCACAACGTCGATTGGTATGGATGTCAAGATTGTCAAAACCAAATCGGCAAACGTACTCGGATTAATTCCGGGTAGCGATCCGGAATTGAAAGACGAGGTCGTTATCTACACGGCGCATCACGATCATTTAGGTATCGGCAAACCAAACGAAGAGGGCGATGCCATCTATAACGGGGCCTACGACAATGCATCGGGTGTCGGTGTCGTCATGTCTATCGCCCAGGGCATGAAAGCACTGCCGGAAGCGCCTCGTCGTTCTGTCCTGATTGCATTGGTGGGTGCGGAAGAACAGGGATTGCTGGGGTCTGAGTACTACGCGCAGAATCCCACCTTCCCCAGTGGCAAAATTGCGGCAAACATCAATTACGATGGCGGCAACATCTGGGGCCACACGCACGACGTTACATTCATTGGGCTCGGCAAATCAACGGCCGATCAACTTGTGAAATTGATTTCCGCCGAGCAGGGGCGCGTCGTCAAGCCGGACCAGTTCCCGAGCCGCGGGTACTTCTACCGTTCCGACCAGTTCAGTTTCGCTAAAACCGGCGTGCCTGCGGTTTACCTCAAACCCGGAATGGACTTTGTCGACCGCCCGGAGGGTTGGGGCAAAGCGCAGATAAATCACTTCACAGAAGTGAACTATCACCAGCCCTCAGACGAGTACGAGGACAGCTGGAACTTCGACGGTGCTGTTATCGACGCGCAACTCGGTTTCTGGACTGGACTCGCCGTCGCCAATGCCGACGAAATGCCGACATGGAACCCGGGCGACGAGTTCGAGGCAGCACGTCTGGAGGCGCTGTCTGCTGTAGAAGAAGGGAGTGAGTAGCTACTGGCCTGATCTAGGTAAATTCAATAGCGGAACGTGTAACTGAACTTGAAGGCGATGTCAGAATAGGTCGAGTGGAAGCTACGCGTCTGATTCGGGTCCTCGAACTCCCGGTTGATGACAAATACCATTTCCCGGCCGGCTCTGGGCAGCCAGCGCAGGATGCTGTTTATGCCTAAGCCATTCGAAACGTTATCCCACTGAATGAAATTCTCCCAGGACCAAGTATTCGTAAAGGCGATGTCGGCCCGTATCGATGAAAGCCGGGTGGTGAATTTTCCATCCGGAAGCTCAATGTCATTTACGTCGTACAGAATCGAAAATTTGAAGTGAGGACTCGGGCGCCAGGTCAGTTCTGCACTTGCACTGACGCTGTCGCCATCGAAAAATTCTCCATCGCAGTACCAGAATTGGCCGGCAAGGCTCCTGTGAGGACCGGATCCCGTACCGATGCAGTAATACTCGAATGAATAGAGCCCCGGAGGAATATTAATGATTCCGAGTATCGGATCTTCATGTATCGGAAAATCTTCCACGAGTTGTTCTTTGTTGTGCCAGTACTCGAAAACCAGGAAATCGCTGGATGCCAATTCGATTTCGAACGGGCGATAGGTTATCACCTGAGACTGTAGCTCACCCGCAATCGTGTCGATACGTTGTGCATCGATTCCACTGTATATCCCGTTAATCATCTCGCTTTCGGGGCGCCAGAAATGGCCAAATTCCGCCGTGTAATCTCTGACGTCGACCCGATTGACGAATCCCAGCGCCGGATAGTAATTCGCCTGTAGCTCCTTGAATGAGACCCCACCACGGAATCCTTCGCCGCTCGGCATCTTCAGGCTAACGCCGAACGCCGCATCGTCACCGTCGCGCCCGGTCGTATCTGTTTGTTGATACCACATCGCGCCCTCGAGTGAGCGCCCGCTCTTCAATCGCGTGTTCAGGTAGCGAAAGTCCACACCGACCAGAGTGTTGTCGTCATTTGATGTCGGGTCGCCGTTGGTGACGATCACACCGAGCATCGATTCTTCGAATACTCTCGCAGCGGCACGTCCAACGAATAGATTGGTCGAATCCACGCTAAAGTGACTGGCCTGCTGTATGTCAAGGATGCCGATATCCCAACGGCCGATTCGGCCCGTCATTTTGCCGCCGATGTCGAGATCGACGGCTTCACCGGAGTCACTCAATCCGATGCGACGAGAAAAAAACGGGCGGCCGCTCTGTTTTTCCACTCGGCTGAGCGTGGTAGGAAAATAATTCTCTTCGGCGCCGATTCGTCCGAACTCGAAGATGTCTGTGTCCTGTAAAAAGAAATTGCGTCGTTCCGGAAAGAAAAGACCGAAGCGACTGAGATTGATCTGTCGCGCATCGGCGCCGGTGCCGGAGAAATCAGTGTTTACCGTCAATGCGGCTGTAAGTGCAGTTGTCAGCTTGTAGAAAACGTCGATTGATGGCTCGACGTCGGTGCTCGACAGTGATGTGGTGAAGTCCTTACTCTCACTAATGCGCAATCCAGGAATGATATCCAGCCCGAGTCCCTGGTCCAGTCCAGCAAGGCCTTGCAGTTTGCCGGCAAATGCGGGGTTTACTGAGCTATTGCCGGACACCCAGCCATACCATTCACCGGCTTGTCCGCGCCAACGCATGAAGTTGATGCCCCAGGTATCGTTGGATGGATCGAAAGAAAGCGTCTTGAATGGGATTTCGAGCTCCGCGACCCATCCTTCGCTATCCTGCTCGGCGGCACCGTTCCAGATGCCTTGCCAGGCCCAATTTTCTGCCGTGACGTCGGAATACAGACCTTCGTTACGGACTCCGTTTGGGTTGAGATCAAAGAAGAAGCCGCTGCGGCCATCATTGTGCGGATCCAGCAAGACTGTGATCGTATCGTCACCGAACGAGAAGTCGCCTTTGCGGAGAGTATTGGCAGTAATATTTTCCGGATTGCTTTCCCACAAGCGTACGGCAACATAGATCGCGTTCTGATCGTAGAGAACGAAATATTTGGATGGTTCGGAGGTCTCAGAAAACTCGTTCGGAGTGACCTCGTGCAGGTCCTCGACGACCGCTGCTTTTTGCCAGACCGCATCGTCGAGCACACCGTCAATCTTGGGTGGCGTATCGATTCGGACTGCCTGAATCGTCTTGCTCGACGTTGATTCCGCCGCATAGGCGGCACTACCCGCGATGGCAGTAGCGAGACAACATGCTAAGGCAAGACGTCGAATCAAAGAGTCGGAACTACGTTGGCATTCAGCCGAAACAAATTGGTCGGATCGTACTTGTTCTTGACCGCAACGAGGCGGTCGTAATTGCCCTGGTAGTTCTTGTTCACGGTTTCCTGCGATGCTTCGTAATAGTCATTCACATAGAAGCCTTTCGTAAATTGCTCGAGCGCAGTCCAGTACTGCCTGTTGTAGGCAATATGCTCATCCGGTGAAGCACCAGCCGGCCAGGACACAGTCGCGAATAAATCGTGTCTGGAATAGCGGTGCGGAAACGCCGTTGCATCTGCAGGCACTCTGCCGATCGCGCCACCGCCACATTGGAAATACACCGTAGTGCTGCGCTCTGGATGGGGTTCCATGCCGCCGATCAGGGCGTCAATTAGCCCATCGCTAATGCGGGTAACAAAACCGGCTTTTATGTAGCTCGCGGTTGCGCGTGGGTCGGTTTCATCCCAGAGTTGCTGGAGGGCGACATAGTCCATGGCCTTAATGCCGTCGACAACCGCCGTGCCAGCATTCCGAACCGGATCCACCCACTTCGAAGCATCCTTTTCGGGACCCGAGTAACACAAGTGAATCATGACGAAATCTCCCTCGCCGCCCGGGGTCGAAATCAATCCGATATCCGCGTAAAGCTCATCGGGTATGGTGTCGTAATACTCGGCAAAAAATCGCATGATGTCCCTGGCTTCTGTCAGCGGAAACAAAATGTCGCCGCCGACCACCGTGCGTTGCATCGGATGGACTTTGAATTCAAAAGACGTAACGACACCAAAGTTACCGCCGCCGCCACGAACACCCCAATAGAGATCCGGATTTTCCCTTTTGCTGGCACGGCGCACCTGACCGTCAGCAGTGACGATGTCGACTGCCAGCACATTGTCGAGTGCCAGTCCGAATCGCCGTGCCACCCGGCCGAAACCGCCACCGGTGGTCAGCCCGCCAACGCCGGTATGCGAAACGGTGCCTGCTGTCGTAACCAGGCCATGGGCCATCGTCTCGTGATCCATATCGCCCAACAGACTGCCGCCAGCTACGCGAGCTATGCGATTCTTGCGATCCACTTCGACGTTTCGGTAGCTCGACAAGTCGATTTGCAGACCGCCCTCACAGGTGGACTTTCCCGAGGTGCTGTGTCCACCGCACTTTACTGCAGTTATCAGCTTGTTCTCACGGGCGAAATCCACAGCAAGCCCAACATCGGTAGCTCCGCTCGGCTGCACAATCAGGGCCGGATATCTGTCGATGCCGCCATTGAGCACATGCCGTGCCGTGTCGTATCCGTCGTCACCGGACAGCAGCAGCCGGCCGCGCAGGCTGTCGCTGAGTTCTTGGACTTCAGCCTGTTTGAGAATGCGTTCGGCGCCGTCATGGGTTATGGCATCGATATCGCCGGTAACCGTGGTGAGCGCCTGCAAATATGAAGCGACTGATTGTCCTGCGGGTAATGAGGCAGCGACAGCAGCCCCAATAGCGGATTGGCAAAAGCGGCGACGATCCATGACTTATCCCCCTCGACTCGCTTGTTTATTTGGCTACCTTAGACGATATTGGGGCGGGCGACCAGAGACGGCAGGCCCGGTCTGGCGCGACACAAAAATGACACAAAAATCACTATTTTGTTTGTCCGCAATTCTCCTGTTGTCAGCCTGTGCTGAAGAGACCTTGATGCCACCCGAAGCAAAGAAAACTCCCCGTAAGCTGGAAATTCACGGCGACGTTCGAATCGACGACTACTACTGGCTCAGGGAGAGAGACAATCCTGAGGTACTGGCGTATCTCGAGGCGGAAAACGCTTATACGGCCAACGTAATGGCACACACGCAAGGATTGCAGGAGAAGTTGTTCCAGGAGCTTAAGGGTCGTACCGAACCTGATGAGGAATCCGTTCCTTACAAGTACGGTGACTACTATTACTACCACCGCTATGAAAAGGGTCGCGACTACCCAATCTATTGCCGCAAGAAGGGATCACTTTCCGCCGCTGAGCAGATTCTGCTTGACGTAAACAAGATCGCGGCAGGACATGAATATTTTGACGTACCGGAATTTGAGCCGAGCCCGGATCACAAATTCGGGGCATTCACTGTCGATACAACCGGCAGATATTTTTTCACACTGCAATTCGTCGACCTCGAGTCGGGTGAAATCCTGCCCGACCAAATTACGAATATAAGCGACGTCTTCGAGTGGTTCGCGGATAGCAGAAACGTCCTGTATGTCCAACAGGACCCGGAGACTTTTCGCTTCGATAGAGTACTGCGTTATGAGATCGGTTCGAACTCACCGCAATTGGTTTACGAAGAGCCGGATGAGACCTACAACGTCTATGTAAGCAAGGCTCTTTCCGAACGATTCTTGTATATAACTGTCGAGAGCAGCGACGAAGCCGAGGAATATTACCTCGACGCCAACAATCCAGGCGATGCGCCGACATTGTTTCTTGCTCGCGAGCCGAATCATGAGTATGCGATTACGGATGGAGGCGATCTTTTTTATATCGTCACCAACGACGGCGCCGTAAATTTCAAAGTGATGCAAACGCCGGTAGGTAAAACCTCAAAGGACAACTGGCAGGTCGTTGTTCCACATCGGGAAAATGTACAGATTGAGACCGTCACCGTATTCAGGGACCACATTGTGGTCGAAGTGACCGACGGCGGTCTGACCCGCATCGAGACGATTGATCGCACGAGCGGTGAGCACCGCACGATTGAATTCGACGAGACTGCTTACACGGTCGACGGTGACGACAACTACGAATACGTGGCGGAGTCGTTTCGATTCACCTACGAATCCATGACGACGCCGCCGTCGACGTTCGATATAAATCTCGCGACACACGAGAAGACCTTGTTGCGGGAAGAGCAGGTGCTGGGCGGATTCGACAAGAACAATTACGAGTCGGAACGCGTCTTCGCGACTGCATCTGACGGCACTCAGGTGCCGATTTCGCTGGTCTATCGCAAAGGTATGGTCAGGAACGGCAAGAGCCCGCTGCTGCAATACGGCTATGGCGCTTACGGCGACTCCATTTATCCGGAATTCGAAGAAGATGTGCTGAGTATTCTTGATCGGGGTTTCATCTACGCCATTGCACACATACGTGGCGGCGCGGAGTTGGGGCAGCGTTGGTATTTCGCTGGCCGGGGCCTGAATAAGCGCAATACTTTTACAGACTTTATCGATTGCACGCGCTTTCTGATTGAGCAGGGCTACACATCAGGCGATCGTGTGTTCGCGACTGGAGCAAGTGCGGGTGGATTGACCATGGGCGCAGTCCTCAACATGGCTCCGGATCTGTATCGGGGCGTGGATATCAACGTGGCATTCGTTGACGTCGTCACGACAATGCTGGATGCGGACATTCCGCTGACAACCGTGGAATATGACGAATGGGGTAATCCGAACAAGAAAGACGAGTATGAATACATGATGTCGTACTCGCCTTACGACAATATTGAAAAGAAGGACTATACGAATATCATCGCGACGACATCGCTACATGATGCGTACGTACAGTATTGGGAGCCCACGAAATGGGTCGCAAAGATGCGCGTCAACAAGACTGACAACAACAGGCTGCTTCTGCAAACGGATATGAGTGCCGGGCATGGTGGCAAGACCGGACGCTACCAGCCGCTACGCGAGACGGCGCTGCTATACGCGTTCTTTCTCGATCTGGTCGGTATCAAAGACTAGGTGCCGGGGCAGTCCTTGGGTGGCCCTTGTGTCTCGGGGATATCTGCAAGATCGTCGGCGTCTGCAACCGGGGCACTAAAGTCGTCTTCCCAGAGGCATTCCCAAAAATAACTGCGACGGAAGTAGGGCTCCCAGGCTGCGGTACGCCGTTGCAACAGCGGCACCATGTACAGGCGCTGCAAGGCTTCAATCTCTCGCGCCAGTCGCAATGGTCCACCATCCACCGGGTCCAGACCCATTGCCTGGATAATTTCGCCGACCTTTTCTTTCGCGGCCCGATCATCGGAAGCGATCGGTACGGTTACCGGTCCACCGACAACCATTGGATTGTCAATGACATAGCTGCCCAGCGTCGCAAACGCTTTGACGACTCTGGCACCCGGATTCCACGACTGGATCATTTCGGCGCTGGATGTTTCGACCAGCGATACAAAGTAGCCATCTTCGCCGGCGCCTGAGGGCATGGAGGGATCGATGATTATCTTGCCGTCCAGTGAACCCAGATTCTGAGCAACTGTTTCCATGGCAGGCCACGGCACCACGAGCACCACAATATCGCCGGCCTGCGCTGCTTCTTTCTGGCTCGTTACACGGGCGTTGTGACCGGTCCGTTCGGCCAGTGCCCGGGATTTCTCGCTGTCAGGGTTCCTCGAGCCGTAGACGACCGTGTAGCCCAGTTCAGCGAATCTGGGGCCAAGTGAGTCGCCCATATCCCCTGTACCAATGATGCCGACAGTGAGCTTGCTGGCTGCATCCTCAGCGGCGAACGCACTCGCAGACAGGGCAAGTAGCAATGTGAAATAAACTGGCAAATGGTGGTCATATGGCCTCATTCTTATCACCTCAATTGATCAATGCTTGTTGTTATGATAGCGATCCGTGGCGACATCATAATAACGCGTCAGCTGCGTTCGCGTAACGAGAGAGGATGATCACCGTGAATCGAATTGCCAGCTTTTGTCTAGCACTTTCATTTATTTGCATGGCGCCGGCATCGGCAGAATCGCTGCGAGATGCGATCGCGTCCGACTACGAGTCGAATCTGGAAGACCTGTTCCTGCACTTTCATGCCAATCCGGAGTTATCCAACCGGGAATTCAAAACAGCGAAGCGATTGGCAGAGGAAATCCGTGCGTTCGGATTTGACGTCACCGAGGGCGTCGGCGGCACCGGAATCGTTGCCGTGATGAAAAATGGCCCGGGCCCGACGGTGATGCTACGGGCGGACATGGACGGTCTGCCGGTCGAGGAAAAGTCCGGTCTGCCGTATGCGTCGAAAGCACGGCAGGTGGACACTAACGGCATCGAACAGCCCGTCATGCACGCTTGCGGTCATGACGTGCACATTACGGCGATGGTCGGAACCGCGCGGCAGATGGCAGCGCGAAAAGACCAATGGTCGGGCACACTCGTGATGATCGGTCAGCCGGCGGAAGAGCGCATATCGGGTGCAAGAGCTATGCTCGCGGATGGGCTCTACGAGCGATTTCCGAAACCGGAGTACGCGCTCGCATTTCATGTATCCGCGGGCAAACCTGCCGGAAAAATCGAAGTTCCATTGACGAACGTCGGATCGAGTTCCGACTCGGTCGACATTGTCGTTCACGGCGTCGGCGCGCATGGCGCGTCACCACACCGCGGTATAGACCCCGTCCTGGTGGCATCACAAATCGTCGTCTCCTTGCAGTCGGTCGTGAGCAGAAGCATCGCGCCGTTACAACCAGGAGTTATCACGGTCGGATCGATACACGGCGGTCGAAAACACAACATCATCGGCAATCGTGTCGAGATGCAGCTGACCGTTCGCTCGGACGACGCGGAAACTCGTGAGCTTTTGCTCGACGGAATTGATCGTGTGGTGGAAGGTGTTGCGCGATCATTTGGTGTTCCGGACGATCTATTACCGGAAGTCACAAGATCCGAAATCGAAACGACGCCGCCGACCATCAACGACGAAGATACCGCACGAAAAATCAAAGAGACGTTCACCGCACATTTTGGCGACGAAATGATGTTCGAGGAGCCTCGCGAGGGCATGGGTGCCGAGGATTTTGCCTACTTTGTCGAGCCGGAGCTGGGAGTCAAAGGCGTATATTTTGATGTTGGCGGGACCAACCGGGAAGACATTGACGACGCTCCCTCGCACCACTCCCCGTTATTCTGGATTGAGCCGGAGCCGAGCATCAAGTCGGGTGTCGAAGCCATGGTTGTTGGCGCAATGGCGCTCATGCCCCGCGTATAGATTTACGGATCTGGTTGACCCTGCACCACGGACTGCAGATCTGACGGCGTATCTACGTTCATGATTTGTTTTGCGGACAAGAGGACGGATTCCGCCTCGGCATAGACGGCGCCGAGCTCCGTTTCCATGCCGGTTACAGTATCCAGATACCGGATGGCATTGTAGACAGCCAGATCGAGCTTTTCTTCCGATAGATTTTGCGGGCTGGTCATCTCCGCCATGCCGTTTTGGCTGACCTGCTGGTAGCGATTCTGCATGCTATAGGTGAGTGATAACGCCGACACGAGCTTGTAATCCATTTTCGCCAACGCCCCGGTCGCAATTGCGGTCTCCCAGGCGGTGGACTGTAATACCACCGGGTTATAACTTTCGAATATATTGACGAACGTTGCGACCGATTCGATAGCGCGGACTTCCTGCCTGCGACTTAGGACATGGCGCAAGCCCTGGTTAAAGGGGGCTGCGTCCTCGACGCGTGCTCTGTTTTGCTGAATCTCGCTGACAAAATACGCTAATGCGTCTTCTATGTTCTCGGCGTCCTGCCGATCGTCACGCCACTCATCCAGATAGAGTGCAAAGAGGATGCTGACCACGATCAGCATGGACTCGAACATGACTCTGGGCAGCCACTCGGATATTGCTCTCGGTGCCATTCGCTTTCTTGTTGTTGGTTACTTCCGGTGTCGCCGGATTATAGCAAGCAGGGGTCATAAGACTTGGAATTTGCTGCAAAAAGCCGGTACTATCCGGGCGCGCGCTGTCCATTTGCTCAATTCTCTGGCAAGCAGAAAAATATGGAATTATCGACACTTACGCGATTGATCGTGCTGATCTGCGCCTGCTCAGGTTTGGCAACGACGTCCTTCGCGCAGTCCTCGGAAATTACCAGCACCGGAGATCCGTCGGCACCTGAATTCCACGTCATGGGATTCGGCGATATTAGCTATATCTCTCGCGACGGCAGCAACCAGGATGGATTTGCGATCGGTCAGGCCGTGGCACACCTGAGTGCATCGCTGGGAGATTCGCTGAGTATTTTTGGTGAATTCAGCGCAACGGCCAAGGATTCGGAATATTCCTTCGGGGTCGAGCGCATCATCGTCAAATATGACTTCTCCGATACTTTCAAACTATCCGGCGGTCGATATCACACGCCGATCGGCTACTGGAACTCTTCATTCCATCACGGATCCTGGCTGCAAACGACCACGAGCCGGCCCGAGATGGTCAAATTCGGCTCAAAACTTGTGCCGATTCACTTTGTCGGGGTGCTGCTGGAGGGCAATATTCCCGCCACAGATCTGGGGTTAAATTACAAGGTCGGCTTCGGTAACGGCCGGCATAGCAATATTGCGCAAGCCGGTGATGCAGGAGACATCAACGGCAACAAAGCCTGGATGCTGCAGCTAAATTCACGACCCAGAAATATCTATGGCCTGGACTTCGGACTGGGTTTTTACAACGACGAGGTACAGCTGGAGACGGCTCCTGACGTCAAAGAAAGCACGGTCTCCGCCTATGCGGCATGGACCAAGGAATCGCCTGAGATCATCATCGA
>CAYLSX010000031.1:0-13665 GCA_964386685.1 uncultured Woeseiaceae bacterium
AGGTCGGCAGTTTCATTTTCCCCAATTACGGAATATACGTATCAGAAAAAGCGACCTGGATTTATAACGATTCGGGTTCAGTATTCGATGGCATCTGAACGTCCGCTTTGGGTCAGTTGCGGCCCTTTTGTCTGATTCTAGCTTAACGTCCGCTTTCGGGTGCAAAGCAGACATCAAAAACGATGGAATTCGCTGATAATCATGGTCCGCGGCAGAAATCGCTCCGAACTAAGTCAGTCCGATTGAATCGATCTATCGCGGCCACCATTTGCCTGGGTCGCACTGCGCAGCCTTAACCAGAGCCAGACACCCGAAGCGGCTATGAAGGGTGAGCTTACCAAGCCTGGAAAATAGCCACCTGCGGCGGCGGCCAGGAGCGGATGTCCAATGCCATTGAACATACCGGCGATCGCGAGGAACCAGGCGGCGAAGAACGCACCTGTGTGTGCCGAGCGTACTCCCGGGACCGAAACAATCCATATACCGAGCCAGGCCAGATTGAAAGCCATGAAAAAAGAGAACGGCATTTCTGGCAGGCCAAACACGGGCCCCAGGCGCTCATGAAAACCGGTCGCCGCTTCCTCGGCGAAGTGGATGGCCTGAATTCCGGTAGCAAGTGCGAGTGCGTGTGAGGCGGCCAAACGCTGCGATTTGTTCTCGGCAGGCGAACGCCGGCTGCGGGCGAGAATCAGGGCAGCGAGCGCAGCCAGGCCCAGGATGAATATGCTGGGGAGGAGGCTCGGCAACATCCGGGTGGGGACGAATTGCGCTAGCTTGTCGCCGAATCGAAGAGAACGTACACGAGCATCGCTGGTGCCAGGAAACGGACCAGGAATAGCCAGAGCCGGTAGGCCAGCACATTTTTTCCGTAAAACAACTCGTCACAGGTGAAGTGTCGCTTCATTAACCATCCGGCGAACACGGCAATCAGAATGCCGCCGATGGGCATTAGCAGGTTGGTTACGAAATAGACGTAAAGGCCGAAGATCGTTTTGCCGCTGAATACCTCGATGGCACCTAGCGGGTGGAAATCGCCGAGCACATTAAACGACAGTGCGGCGAATATGCCCAGGACAAGGCTGATTCCACCGGATAAAAGCGCGGCAGACCGCCGTGACCAGCCCGTTGCCTCTTTGAGCCAGGTGACGGGGGGTTCCATCATCGAGATCGATGATGTCAATGCGGCAAAAAACAGCAGGATGAAGAAAACCGCGCCAAAAATCAGCCCGCCGGATACCTGGGCAAACGCGACGGGCAGTGAAATGAAGACGAGGCCTTCCTCGGCGCCCGGTTCGATTCCGAAAGCGAAGACGATCGGAAAGATCGCGAATCCCGCAGCGAGAGCAACAAGGGTGTCGGCACCGGCAATAATGCCGGACGCGCGCGGCAGATTGGTGCTGCGCTCGATGTAAGCGCCGTACGCCATGAGATTCGTGACGCCAACGCTGACGGAGAAGAATGCCTGGCCGAAAGCACCCAAAACGATGTTCGTGTTGAGTTTTTCGAAGTCGGGTTTAAACATGAACTCAACGGTGGCGCCGAAGTCGCCGACGACACCGGCATAGATGACCATGACGATCAGCATCACGAACAATGCCGGCATCATGAATTTCACCGCTCGCTCTATTCCTGCGTGCAGGCCGCGCGTCGAGATGAAAATCGTCAATGCGATGAAAAGGAAGAACCACGCCAGCATGCTCCAGGGGTTCGAGGTCAGATCACCGAAAACCGTGCTTGCGTCAGAAGCCGTTATGCCCTGAAGTTGTCCGGAGATCATCTTGAAGGAATAGGCAAGCGTCCAGCCACCGACAACCGAATAGAACGCGAGTATCGTTATGCCGCCGATACCGCCGAGTAATATGCCCATCCAGCGCCAATTGGGTGACCAGCCGGACTCTGTTGCGACGGCGGCGATGGCATTAGGTGGGCTGCCGCCGCCTCGGCGCCCGATCAACAGTTCTGCCATCAAAAGTGGCAATGCGAGCAGGGCGACCGCGGCCAGATAGACGAGGACATAGGCGCCGCCGCCGTTCACGCCGACCGTGTACGGAAACAACCAGATATTTCCGAGGCCGACCGAACAGCCGATAGTGGCCATTAAGAAGGTAAACCGTGAAGACCATTGGAGCCCGTTTGATGATGCCATTCTTATTATTCCTCAGGTGACCGCGGCGCGGTCACTGTAGTCCGATTCCTTCCAGACACCGCTATCGAGAATTTTGTGGAGCTTCTCGACAGTATCCCACACGTCAACGTAGCGTATATACAGAGGCGCGAAACCGAATCGCATAATCCCCGGTTCGCGATAATCACAGCCGACACCATGGTCATGCATTGCACGGATTATCGGATATCCGTGATCATGGAAAAACGATACCTGGCTAGCGCGCTGAGTCGCGTCGCGCGGGCTGGCAAGTTTGATATCGTGATTTCCACAACGTTGTTCGACAAGCTCGATAAAAAGATCGGTCATGCGCATGGATTTCTCACGAATGGCCTGTATGTCGGCACGCAAAATAATGTCGATACCAATCTCGGCGGTAGACAGACTTGCGGTCGGCTGAGTGCCACTTAGCATCTGCCGAATATCCGGCGCGGGCCGATAGTCCCGATCGAAATCGAAGGGCTGTGCGTGTCCGTACCAGCCGGTTAGCGGTTGCCTGCATTTGCCATGATGGCGTTCGGCAGCAAACAGCAGCGGCGGGCTGCCCGGGCCGCCGTTTATGTATTTGTAGGTGCAGGCGACGGCGAAATCCACATTACAGCCGTTGAGGTCGACGGGTATCGCGCCTGCGCTGTGGCATAGGTCCCAAACGGCCACAGCGCCAACGGCATGGGCGTGCTCGGTAATCGCCGCCATGTCGAGAATATTGCCCGTCTTGTAATGAACATGGGTGATGCAGCTGCAGGCGACGTCCTTATCTATCGCGTCCATGATCTCGTCGGCCTCGGCAAACCTGATCGTGTAGCCGTCGCCGAGTTGTTCGACCAGGCCCTGAATCATGTAGTTGTTGGTCGGAAAGTTGCTGCCTTCCATGACGATGACGCGCCGCTCCGGCCGAAGCTGCAGCGCTGCAGCGACGATCTTGTACAGATCGATGCCGGTTGAGTCTGTCAGCACGACCTCGTTCGGTTTTGCGCCGACAAGGGGCGCGATCTTGCGGCCGAGACTCTGCGGTAGTTCATACCAGCCCGCCGAGTTCATGCTGCCGATGAGGCCCTCGGCCCACTCTTTCTCCACCACCTGCCTGGCGCGTTCCGCAGCCTTCAGGGGCATGGCACCGAGTGAGTTGCCATTGAGATAGATAATGCCTTCCGGCAGGAAGAATTCGTCCCGAAATGACGCCAGGGGATCGGCCTGGTCGAGCTGTTCGAGGTCACTGCGGGTGGAAATAGCCATACTTATAGTTGATTATCGCCTGGAGACTGGCAATCAGAAGGGAGAGCGTGAGCCCCCCTGTCATAAAAAATTATATCGCCGGCAAGTTCCTGTCGTCTGACAAGCAGTTCGAGAATACCAATCCGGTCGACGGTTCGTTGGTGGCTATGGTAGCCGAAGCCGACCGGGAAATGGTGAACAGCGCGGTTCAGGCAGGTCGCGAGGCCCTCAGGGGTGATTGGGGCGCTACCTCTGCGGAGCAGCGCGCCGCCCTCCTGCATGCCGTGGCAGATGGCATCGAGAAACGATTCGACGATTTTGTGCAGGCGGAGGTTGCTGATACTGGAAAGCCCGTCTCGCAGGCGCGCACCCTCGATATTCCAAGAGGCGCGGCCAACCTGCGCTTTTTCGCCAATCTCGTAACATCGACCGGCACAGAGGCGTCGGAAATGAGTACCGCCGACGGTGGCGGCGCTTTGAACTATTCGGTGCGCAAACCACTGGGTGTCGTCGGCGTGATATCGCCATGGAACCTGCCAATGCTGTTGCTGACCTGGAAGGTGGCGCCGGCACTCGCATCGGGCAACGCCGTGGTCGCGAAGCCCTCTGAAGAAACGCCCGGCAGCGCGGCCTTGCTCGCAGAAGTCATGCACGAGGCCGGCGTGCCGGCGGGTGTGTTTAATCTGGTGCACGGTTTCGGCCCGGATTCGGCGGGAGAGTTTCTGACCACCCACCCGGATGTCGATGCGATCACGTTTACCGGTGAGTCGGCTACCGGCAGCGCGATCATGCGAGCGGCCGCCGACAACGTCAAAGCATTGTCATTCGAGCTCGGTGGCAAGAACGCGGCGATCGTATTCGACGATGCCGACATGGATGCAGCAATAGACGGTACCGTTCGTTCTGTATTCTCAAACTGCGGCCAGGTCTGTCTTTGCTCGGAACGTGTTTATGTGCATGAGTCGCGTTTCGACGAATTTGTAGGCCGTCTTAAAGAGCGTGCGGAAAACATTAAGATCGGCTGGCCACAGGATGCAGATACGGAAATCGGCCCTTTGATATCGAAAGAACACCGCGAAAAAGTCCTGTCGTATTACCAGCTCGCGAGAGACGAGGGGGCAACGATCGAGACGGGCGGTGGAGTTCCGGAATTCGGCGACGATCGGGATAACGGTGCCTGGATTGATCCAACCATTCTGACCGGACTGCCGGAATCGGCGCGTTGCATTCGCGAGGAAATATTCGGGCCTGTCTGTCATGTCGCAGCGTTTTCGACGGACGATGAGGCGGTGGCGCTTGCCAATGACAGCGCCTATGGCCTGGCAGCAGCAGTCTGGACCAGCAGCCTCAGTCGTGGCCACAATGTTGCGCGACGTATCGAAGCAGGCATAGTCTGGGTCAATACCTGGTACCTGCGCGATCTGCGTACGCCTTTCGGTGGTGTAAAGTTGTCCGGAATTGGCCGCGAAGGCGGTGTGCACTCTCTGAATTTCTATTCCGAACCTACCAACATCTGCATAAAACTATGACTAGCAAAGTAGTAGCAGGCAAAGCGACGCCACGAGGGAACTTCCCGCACGTCAAGATAGCAGGTGATCTTATTTTCGTATCCGGTACGAGTTCGCGGCGTCCTGACGATACCTTCGTCGGTGCCGAGGTCGATGAATCCGGCACAGTGAAGCTCGATATAAGAGCACAGACGCGGGCGGTAATCGAAAACATCCGCGACATCCTGCAAAGTGTGGACGCGGGTCTCGAAGACCTCGTTGAGATATCGACGTTCCTCGTCAACATGGACGACTTCGACGACTATAACGAGGTGTATTCGGAGTATTTCGATTTCGAGGGGCCAACACGCACAACGGTGGCTGTTCATCAGCTCCCACACCCACACCTGTTAATCGAAATAAAAGCCGTGGCTCACAAGTCTACTGAGGGATCATGAATACGCATCCGGCATTAAAAGCATTCAACTTTCAGAAGTGGATAGAGGAAAACCAGGACAACCTGAAGCCTCCGGTCAGCAACAAATTGCTGCATGCTGAAGGCGACATGATCGTCATGGTGGTCGGCGGGCCGAATACGCGAGTAGATTTTCACGACGATCCCGTTGAGGAATGGTTCCATCAGATAAAGGGTGACATGGTGCTGAAAATCGCGGACGACGGAGAAATTTACGACGTACCGATTCGCGAAGGAGAAGTATTTTTTCTGCCGGCACATGTCAGGCATGCGCCACAGCGCCCGATGGAGGGCTCCATCGGCCTCGTTGTTGAGTCGCCGAGAGTGGAGGGCATGAAAGATGCCTTCGAATGGTTCTGCTTTAACTGCAAGCAGCGCGTGCATCGCGTCGAATTGGAGCTGGGCGGTGCAAGTGGCATCGTTGACATGCTGCCGAAGATATTCGCGGCATTCCACGAGGACAAAGAGGCGCGAACCTGCGCTAACTGCGGGGAGCTGCACCCGGGAATTGGCAAGCCGCCCGAGGGCTGGGTTACTCTGTAATGCCGGTTATCGACATACATTCGCACTTCTTTCCCAAGACCTGGCCGGATCTTGCCGAAAAATTCGGCACGCCCGATTGGCCCTGGTTACGCCACGATGGCGATGGCAAAGCGACGGTGATGGTTGGCGAGAAGGAGTTTCGGCCGGTTTACGACGCTTGTTGGGACGCAAGCCGGCGCTTGCAAGAAATGGATCGCGACGGCGTCGATCTTCAGGTGATTTGTGCTACGCCGATTCTGTTTGCGTATAACCGCCCGGCCGAGCAGGCGGCGGAGTGTGCGCGCCTGTTCAATGATGCCGCCAGGGAGATATGCGGGGCAGGCCAGGATCGACTCATTTCACTTTGCCAGGTGCCGTTGCAGGATACCGACGCGGCCTGCGAGGAGTTGAGCCGCGCTATGAAGGACGGCCATGTTGGCGTGCAGATCGGCAACCACGTCGGTGAGCGCAATCTCGACGACGAAGGCATCATTACCTTTCTGCAACATTGTGCCGACGAGAACGCGGCCGTGCTGGTGCATCCGTGGGACATGATGGGCGGCAGCCGAACGAAACAGTACATGATGGCCTGGACCGTTAGCATGCCGGCGGAGACTCAACTCGGTATCGTATCCATGATTCTTGGCGGTGCGTTCGATCGCCTACCGGAGCAATTGCGCATCTGCTTCGCACACGGCGGTGGCAGCTTCGCCTTTCTGCTCGGGCGGCTGGAGAATGCCTGGCACCGGCGTGACATCGTGCGCGGTAAGTCGAAAAATCCGCCATCTCATTATCTCGGCAGATTTTACGTCGACTCGGCAGTCTTCGATGCTGCTGCGCTACGCCTGCTCGTAGAAGTCTGTGGCGCGGATAAGGTCATGCTCGGCTCGGACTATCCGTTCCCGCTGGGAGAAGAAGTTGTTGGCGATCTGATACGCAATGCGGACGGCTTTGATGAAACAGTGCGTTCGGATCTTCTGGGCGGCAACGCGAAAGGATTTCTCGGTCTGTGAGCTGGATCAAGACAGTTGCCTACGATCAGGCAAGCGGCAGACTCAAGAAACTCTACGATCGGATCAAGGGTCCGGACAACAATATCGACAACATCATGCTTGCACACAGCCTGCGCCCGCACACGATGGAAGGACATATGGCGTTGTACAAATATGTCATTCACCATTCCTCGAACACGCTTGAAAAAACATATCTCGAGACCGTCGGCGTCTACGTCAGTATGTTGAACGATTGTGCGTATTGCATCGAGCATCATTTCGCAGGGCTTTGCCGTTTGTTGAAGGATCAAGATCGTGCAGATGCGATTCGGGTTGCATTGGAAAGCGAGGAGCCGGCGGCCGCGTTCGCGGGAAAGGAACTGGCCGGTTTGCTTTACGCGCGACTGTTGACGGTTGATCCGGCAGCTATCGAAACACGGGACATTGACGATCTCCGTGACGCGGGATTTGATGACGGCGAAATCCTGGAGCTGAATCAGGTGTCCGCGTATTTCGCTTACGCCAACCGGACCGTGTTGGGCCTGGGCATCAATACCGATGGCGATGTACTGGGACTATCGCCGGGCGATTCCGATGACCCGGATAACTGGTCTCATGGCTGACTATGTTTTTGATGTCGAGACACCGTCCGTCGCCGTTAGCGGCAGCGAACGATCTTTTCCGGTACACCGTATCTATTGCGTAGGAAAGAATTACGCGGCTCACACGAGAGAGATGGGAGGAGATCCTGATCGTCAGCCGCCGGTCTTTTTTATGAAAAACGCTGATGCGGTTACCGCGAGCGGGTCAACAATTACTTATCCGCCGGCGACAAATGACTTACACCACGAAATTGAATTGGTCGTCGCGATCGGTGGTGGCGGCACTGATATCGACGCATCAAATGCAAAAGACCATATTTTCGGATATGCGGTCGGCATCGATCTGACACGACGTGATCTTCAGGGCCTGGCGAAGGAACGCGGTGGTCCCTGGGATACCGCCAAGAGTTTCGAAAAGGCCGCGCCCATCACGGCGATTCACGAGGTCGAGGAAGTCGGCCATCCCAACTCGGGCCGAATCTGGCTTGCCGTCAACGGAGATGTTCGGCAGGACGGTGATATCGTGGATATGGTCTGGACGGTGGACGAGACTATCGCCGGCATTTCGAAGCTATTCACCCTTGCACCCGGCGACCTCATATTCACGGGTACGCCTGCCGGCGTCGGCGCCATCGACAGGGGCGATGAGATCACAGGCGGTATCGACGGTGTCGGTGAAATTTCGATCAGTATTATTTGACCGGCTCAATATCGGATAACAGACCGATACCCGCCTGATTGACCGCCTTGCGGAAAGCTTCCAGTTCGCCGCCGATTAGCTCGTTCAGGGCAGACAATCCTTCATCGACCGCTGCTCGAGCGATATCAATATAGGTTTTTGCTGCCGCGCTTGGACCGTCCTTCGTTGATGCAACGTACGATTGGGCGGTAGTGAGCTTGCTGGAAATCTTGTCGGCAGTATAGGGATATCCTTTGGTCTCCGGCGGCGTCCTGAAACGCTTTTCAAGCTCGTCAAGACTTTTCTTAACACTCTTTGCTTGCTCCTTGAGTGCCGTCAACTTTTCGTTCTCATCCGCACCCGGTCGCGCACTGATCCGCTTGCTCACGGCGGCGATGTCATCACGCGCCCGAACGATCTGCTCGACGGCGCTGACAACAGATTTCTGCAGCCCTAGCAACTCGACTTGCATTGCGTAGTTTTGCTCGACATCGGCTTGTGTGTGATCAGATCTCGGGTCGCCGACGGTCTGAACGTCGATGCTTGCGACAGTTGCCTGACTGTCAGGGTGATCCAGAGCGAGAGTGATCGTATAGTTACCTGGCGGAACTTCGGGGCCGACGGGAAGGCCATCCTTGTAATCCTTTTTCTCCGGACCAGGCATAGCGCGGACGCCGTCGTGGCGCATACCCCAGCTTACGCGATTGATGCCCTGATAAGCGGCTTGACGGAAAGTACGAATCGTATCGCCGCTCGAGTCCTTGACCGTAACCGTAACCTTCAGGTCTTCATCTTTCTTCTCGCCGTTTTCCTCGTCTTCATCGTTTGCTTCACTTTCGCGTATCAATATTCTGCGTTCGCGGTCCGCTTCTTCATTCGGATGAATCAGGTCCTGTCCATTTGCGATAAACGTCAGCATCACACCGTACGGCTCGTTCTCAGCATGGAATTCGGCGGAGGCAGTAAAGCGCGTCGATGGTGTCTGATTTGCCGTGTAGTGCTGACCGGTCGTGACTGACAGGATTTTCAAGCGCGACTCGAAGTCCTGCGCGGATATATCACGAAGACCGCTGTAGTCATCGATAACATATACGGAGCGCCCGTGCGTACCGAGGACGAGGTCGTTTTCTCTCTCCTGTATCGCCATATCCATTACCGATACGGTCGGCACGCCTGCAGTGAATTTGGTCCAGCTGCTACCGGCGTCGACAGATATGAATAAGCCGAACTCGGTGCCCAGGAACAACAACTCCGGATCCTGATGATCTTGTAATACCGACAGCGCATAGCCCGACAACTCGTCAGTTGCCAGCGAGCGCCAGCGTTGTCCGTAATTCTCAACGCGATAGACATAAGGCTGCATGTTGCCGCGCCGGTGGTCGTCGAATACGACAAACGCCGTTCCCGGATCATGCGGGGAGGGTGCAATCATCGGCACCCAGGCACCTTCCGGCACGCCACGTGCACGCTCGTCGATGCGGCTCCAGTTTTGTCCGCCATCGCGTGTCACCTGCACACGCCCGTCGTCCGTGCCGACCCAGAGAAGGCCTTGCTCTTGCTTACTCGGCGCGACGGCGACGATGCTCGTGAAATTTTCGGCCGCGGTGACGTCATAGGTCAGGCCGCCGCTCTCCCGATACGTCTGCATATCCGGATTGTTGCTTGTCAGATCGCCGCTGATCACCGTCCAGGTCTCTCCGCGATCTTCAGATTTGTGCAAATACTGGCTGCCGTAGTAAATCGTCGCAGGATCGAACGGATCCTGGGCGAAGCCCGCATTCCAGTTGAAGCGAAGATCGACGTCCGGCGCTTGCGGGTCCGGCCGGATCAAGCGTTGTTCGCCAGTATCGAGATCCCAGCGCGCCAAATATCCGCCCTGAAACATCACGTAGCCACGACGTGAATTTTCCGGATCCGGAATCGTATCGAAGCCGTCACCGAAGAAGACTTCTTGCCAATGCAGGTTTCGTATACCGGCGTTCTCCCATACTTCGGACGGGCCGCGCCAGGAACCGTTGTCCTGCAGCCCACCGTATATGTGGTAGGGGTGATCGTTATCGACAGCAATGTGATAGAACTGCGCAAGCGGCAGATTGCGTACAAAACGCCAGGTCTCTCCGCGATCGCGAGTTATAGCGATGCCACCGTCGCTGCCGATGATCATATGTCGTGAATCGCTCGGATTAATCCAGAACGCGTGATTGTCGATGTGAAACGTATTGCCGGTCGTGCAACAATTGATGACTTCGTTGAATTGAAATGTCTTTCCGCCATCGATCGACTCTCGAAGTCGGGTGTCGATGTTGTAAACACGATTGGCATTTAGCGGATCGACTGCGATCTCCGTGTAATAAAATGGTCGAACGGAAACGTTGTAGTCCTCGTTTACTTTCGACCATCGCTCGCCGCCGTCATTGGATACGATCAACGCGCTTTTCTCGGCCTCGACCAGCGCATACACGCGTTTTGGTTCGGACGCAGAAATACCGAAGACCATTCGGCCGAGCTCGCCCTTGGGAAGGCCGTCTTCCTCTGTTTTTTGTTTCCAGGTTTTGCCGGCGTCGTAAGATATGTACATGCCTGATCCCGGGCCGCCGGACTTGAAGAAGTATGGCCAGCGCCGGAACTGCCACATGCCCGCGTACAGTTTGTCGGGATTGCCCGGATCCATCTTGATGTCGGTGGCGCCTGTCTGCTGATCGACGTAAAGAATCTGCTGCCAGGTCTCGCCGCCATCCACGGTCTTGTAAACGCCGCGCTCACTGTTGGGGCCCCATAATGTGCCCATCGCGGCGACATAAACGATGTCGGGGTTCGTCGGATGCAGCGCGATGCGGTTTATTCTTTCGCTATTCGGAAGCCCGGCGAGCCGCCAGCTCTGGCCGCCGTCGACAGACTTGTAGATCCCGCCACCAATGGAGGTGGAATTGCGAACATTACTCTCGCCCGTGCCGACCCAGATGATGTCAGGGTTTGACTGATTAATGGCAATGGCACCGATAGACGCCACCGCTTCCTTATCGAATACCGGCTCCCAGGTGACACCGCCGTTGTCGGATATCCAGACGCCCCCGGTTGCAACGCCGATCACAATGCGATTTGGATCTGACGCAACGGCGTCGATGGCAGCGATTCGGCCGCCGACAGCCGCGGGACCCAAAGTGCGTGCCGACAGCCCCTGCAGCAAGTCGGCATCGAGTGCCGCCAGAGAACTGATCGGAGCAAGCAGAAGCAACGGCAGTAGCAGACCGACTGCCCGCCTGATCGGGGCAGATTCAGATGTTGTCATCGGGGGTGCCTTTATTTGTATTTTGCAGAGAGCGTCAGTCGTTGCTAACCCATTGTCAATAGGATTTCGACTATTCGAGCGCTATGCTGCCTGTTACTGCGGTGTATGAACGGGTAATTTCGAAGGCAAATGAAGATGAAACAATTGATTGTCCTGATCGCGTGCGGCGTATCTACGCTGTTCAGCGGCTGCGCGCCTGAGGAAAGCAAACCCGCCGACCTGATTCTGGTGAATGCTCGCGTTTACACGATGGACTGGGACGACCCGGCGCCCGATGGGACCCTGAGTACCGATGCGCCACACGACGAAAGACAATGGCATCCGGATGCGGATGCGATAGTTGTTACGGGCGGCGAGATCACGTTCGTCGGCGGTACGGCTGATGCGAGAAAGTATCAGGCCGAATCCACCCGGCTTGTCGATCTCGCTGGCGCTACCGTACTTCCGGGCCTGGTCGATTCGCATACCCATGTCTTTGAACTGGGCGCGGCACTCGAGCGTATCGATCTGATAGACATTGCCACGGAAGAAGAGGCGATCGCTCTGGTCGTTGAGCGCGCAAAGACGGTGCCAAAAGGTGAGTGGATCGTGGGCAGAGGATGGGACGAGGGCGCATGGGCCAATCGCTATCCTGACAAGGCGCTGCTGACCCAGGCGGTGCCCGAGCATCCAGTGTTCCTCGACAGCCTGCATAGCTTTGGCGGCTGGGCCAATCAGATGGCCCTCGATAGGGCTGGAATTACGGCGCAGACCGAGGTGCCGGTCGGTGGCGAGATGCGACTGGGTTCGGACGGCCAGCCAAATGGACTCTTTTTGAACAACGGCGTCAATCTGCTCAGAGATGCGATACCCGCACCGTCCCGAGAGGGCTATACCAATCGGCTGCTCGCCGGACTGAATCAGATGGCCACAGATGGCTACGTCACAGTTCACGATGCGGGGCTCGATTCGCTGCAGATGAGCATCCTCGAGGAGCTGGAAGCTGACGACCGTTTGCCGATTCGCGTCTATGCAATGATCTCGCTTCGCGATGAAGACCTGATGCATCGCTGGATCGAAAAGGGCCCGGATCAGGACTCGGACAGCATGCTCGTAACGAGAGCGGTCAAGGCTTATTACGACGGCGCGCTTGGGTCGCGTGGCGCGAGACTGCTTTACGACTATTCGGACAAGGAAGGACACCGCGGTGTCAGCGGCGACGACTACGGCTTCAACGAAGAGCTTAATGCTCAGGCAATGAAGAAGGGATTTCAGATCGGCATTCATGCGATCGGCGACGCCGGCAATCGGGAGGCGCTGAATATTCTCGAAAATGTTTTCAAAGAAGATTCATCGACGGCCAAAAACCGCCACCGGATAGAACATGCGCAAGTAATGCACCCTGACGACCTGCCGCGGCTCGGCCGGCTGGGCATCATTGCCTCGATGGAACCGCCGCATGCGATGGAGGACAAGACCTGGGCCGAGGATCGCCTGGGGCCAGAAAGAATTCTGGGCGCTTACGCCTGGCGATCATTGCGCGAGACAGGCGCGGCGTTGACCTTTAATTCGGATAATCCCGGTTCGGATCACAATATCTTCTACGGATTACATTCTGCAATTACCCGGCAAGACAAGAACCAGGAACCGGAAGGGGGCTGGTATGTCGAACAGGCAATGAACGCCGACGAAGCCGTGCGCGGCTACACGTCCTGGTCCGCTTACGCGAGTTTTCGTGAGGACGAGACCGGCATTATCAAAAAGGGACGGTGGGCAGACCTGACCGTGATGGACGCGGATCCATTCTTATTGTCCGAGGAACATGCCGGCGACATTCTGAACGGTCGTATTCTGATGACGATAGTCGACGGCAATGTTGTTTACGAAAGGCTGTGAGGAGTAAAGGATGCTGAGGTTAGTCAGCGGTTATTGCGTATTCTGCGTTGCCTGTTTCCTGTGTACTGATTCTGTTGCCGGGGACTCAGTTGGAGAGTCAGAAGCAAAGCAGGCAACGACTTATGCAAGGTCATCTTCCGGCACCCGGCAATTTCAATGGGATAGCGAGAACGGGCCGGGATGGATCAAAGTTCTCATTGAGGAGGCCAATCTCGGTGGCTCCGGGGCGGAAGTTATCGAGATATTTTTTCCACCCGGGTACGAGGGGCAGTCGCATTTTCATGAACTCGAGATTCTCTATGTGATCGAAGGAGAACTCGGGCATATCGTGGACGGCGAGATGCATGTTCTGACGCCGGGAATGG
>CAYLSX010000031.1:13765-19106 GCA_964386685.1 uncultured Woeseiaceae bacterium
GGAGAACTCGGGCATATCGTGGACGGCGAGATGCATGTTCTGACGCCGGGAATGGTCGGTATCGTCAAGTATCCGCAAGAAGTCGTTCACAAGACGCTCTCCGAAGACGGTGTCAGGGTGCTGGTTATCTGGCCGTTGGGTAATGAAGTAAAGGGCCTGCAGGGAATGACTGAGTCGCCGATAGAATAGGAAGTAGCGTGCAAAAAGTTGTAACAATAGTCATTGGGATTCTCGCCGCGTTGTTTGCACAGACGCTTCGGGCAGACGAGGCGAGAGACATCGTTAGAGCCGCGATCGACTACTGGCGCGGCACCGCCTCTGTCGGTGAAATGACGATGACGATCCATCGTCCGGATTGGGAGCGGAGCATGTCGATGCGCGCGTGGACTCAGGGCGATGACCGGTCTCTGGTTCGGGTTACGGCGCCGAAGAAGGACAAGGGTAACGGTACGCTCATCGACGACAACAACATGTGGAGTTACTCGCCGAAGATCAATCGCGTGATCAAGGTGCCGTCTTCGATGATGGGACAAAGCTGGATGGGCTCCGATTTTTCCAACAAAGACATCTCCCGTGTCGACGACATCATCGATCAGTACGAGCACGAGGTTCTCGGCGAAGAAGAGCTGGATGGACACACTGTCTATCGGATCGAATCGATTCCGCATGAGGATGCGGCAGTGGTCTGGGGAAAGGAAATACTCAGGATCCGTGACGACAATGTTCTCGTTGATCACAGCTTTTATGATCAGGACGGTGAATTGGTCAAGGTGCTCGTGTCGCTTGAAATCGGCGATATGGGTGGACGAGTCGTCGCGATACGACAGCGCATGAACAAGGTCGATGAGCCAGACGAGTGGACTGAAATCGTTATCGATTCCATGGAGTACGATCTCGAGCTCAGGGACAGTCTCTTTACGCTTTCGAATCTCAGAAATCCGCGTGACTAATCAATGAACATCGTACTGCGCCTTGCCTGGCGCAACATCTGGCGGCAACCGCGGCGTACCTGGCTGACCACAGGCGCCATGGTCTTCTCCAACACCCTGCTCATATTCATGATGTCGTTACAGTTCGGCACCTACGATCTGATGATCAACAATTCACTGCAGTCGTTCAGCGGCCATCTGCAAGTACAGGCTCCCGGCTACAAGGACGACTCGAAGATGCGCCAAAGCGTGCCGCAGGTCCGGATGCTGGCCGCAAAGTATCGGCAGGATCCTGTGTTTCAGAACGTTGCGGCACGGGGTGGGGCGTTCGCGCTGGCGTCCAGCGAGGACAGGAGCTACGGCATTCAGATATTCGGGGTCGAACCGGAATTCGAGCCCGGCGTATCCAATGTGCCGGGGCTCGTGAAGCAGGGACGTTATCTCGGTGACATTGACGCGACGGAGATTGTCATCGGCGCGGTGCTCGCAAGAAATCTGCGAGTCAGCATCGGTGACGAACTGACACTGCTGGGGACCGGCCGCGATGGATCATTCGCTGCGGCGATCGTAACCCTCGTGGGAGTTTTTGACAGCGGCGTCGCGGACCTGGATCGAAGCATCGCCGAAATTCCGCTCGGCCTTTTCCAGGAAACCTTTGCAATGGAGAGCGCGGGGCATCAGGTCGTCATCACGACACCCGGTCTGTCCTTTGTTCCAGCCGCGAAGATCGAGGCAGAGAATCTCCTGCCGACAGACGCCGACCTGGTCGTGCATGACTGGGATGCGCTGCAACCCGGGCTTAGACAGGCGATACAGGCAGATCTGACCAGTGCATGGTTCATGTACATGCTGCTCGTCATTCTCGTGGCGTTCAGTGTCATGAACACGCAGTTGATGTCGGTACTCGAGCGCACCAAGGAGTTCGGCATCGTCATGTCGCTCGGCCTGACGCCCGGCCGGCTCGGCAGGCTCGTGATGCTGGAGACTGCGCTGATGGGAATCATGGGACTCCTGCTGGGCGCATTGCTTGGCACCCTGGTCACCCTGTGGCTCAGCGTAACCGGGTTTGCCTATCCCGGGATGGAAGAAATGGCTGCCAATTTCAATCTGCCGGGGCGCATGTATCCGAAGTTATCGATGCTGACCCTGTTCGGCGGCCCTGCCATTGTTTTCGCAGGCACGCTTGCCGCCGCACTTTATCCAGCTCTCAGGCTGCACCGTCTGCAGCCGGTTGAAGCGATGAGAGCTGCATGATGCATCAACTGCAGATTCTGGCGATGCTCGCCTGGCGCAACCTTTGGCGCAATCATCGCCGTACGATAATCATGATATCGGCAGTCACGATCGGCGTCTGGGCGATGATTTTCATGACGGCGCTTATGCGCGGTATGGTCAACGACATGTTGCGAGACGGAATCCAGGTGTTGCCGGGTCACGTACAAATTCACCACCAGGAATTCCGCGACGATCCGAGTATCAACAACCTCATTCCGGAAACAGACGCCGAATTGCAGAATACCTTTGGTCAGGAAGACTTCGTGGCCTGGGCAAGCCGCGTAAAAGTCCCGGCGGTGATTACGAGCGAACGCGAATCCCGCGGAATCACTTTGCTCGGTATCGATCCCGCTGCCGAGGCAAAGATTACGTTTGTCATTGGCGATATCGTGGAAGGCCGATTTCTTGAAGATTCTGCCGACAGTGGAGTCATCATCGGTCAAAAACTGGTAGAGAAACTGGACACGAGACTAGGCAAACGAGTCGTCCTGATGAGCCAGGATCCTGACAATGAGATTGCCGATCGCGGATTTCGTATCGTCGGAATTTTCGACTCGGATCCCGATATTCACGAAGAGACTTATCTGTTTGCCGGAAAGGAAACGATTCAGAAAATGCTCGGCATCGAGGACCGTGTGACGGAGGTCGTTTTTCTCGGAGACGATGTCAGAAACGTTGAACCATTATTTCAAAGAGTATCTGAGCTCGCTGATTCGAACCTCGATGTAAAACGCTGGTACGAGCTCGATGCTTATCTCAGTTCGATGGTGAACATGATGGATGGTTTCGTTCTCGTCTGGGTCATCGTCATATTTCTGGCCCTGTCATTCGGCCTGGTCAATACGCTTGCAATGGCAGTTTTCGAACGCATCCGGGAGATCGGCTTGATGCTTGCGCTCGGCATGAAGCCATCCAGCATTGTCGGCCAGGTCATCGTTGAGTCGCTGCTGCTACTGTGCATTGGTCTTGCGCTCGGTAACGCGGTTGCGTGGATTATGGTTACGAGCCTGAAGGACGGGATAGACATCTCCGGAGTTGCACAGGGCATGGAGATGATGGGCGCTTCGAGCATCCTGTATCCCGTCCTGAATATGAGAGATGTCATAACGGCGAATGTTGTCGTGCTTGTCTTGGGATTTCTCGCGAGTCTTTCGCCTGCCTGGCGGGCATCGCGTTATCAACCGGTTGAAGCGATAACAAAGGTTTGAATATGACTGCAGTACGGTGTGTTGATTTGTGTAGAACCTACTACCAGGGCGATCAGGCGATAAAAGCGCTCGATCACGTCAATCTCGAGATCCAGGAAAGTGGTTTTGTATGCCTGTCCGCGCCCTCTGGTGGCGGCAAGACCACTCTGCTGAATGCGATCGGCGGGCTGGACCGGCCTGACAGCGGCGAGGTCTGGGTCGCCGGGCAGCGCATCGATAATCTCAGCAAGAGCGAACTCGCGAATCTCCGTCTGCACCAGATAGGTTTCGTGTTCCAGGCTTACAACCTCATTCCGGTTCTCAACGCACGCGAAAACGTCGAATTCGTCATGCAGATTCAGGGCGTTGCTGCTGATAAGCGAGCAGAACAAGCCAGCGCAATACTCGAGGAAGTCGGCCTCAAGGGCTTGGCAGACAGGAGGCCCGCAGACATGTCCGGCGGTCAGCAGCAACGCGTCGCCGTCGCGCGCGCCATCGTTTCCCGCCCTGCACTGGTACTGGCAGACGAGCCAACGGCGAACCTCGACTCACACAGTTCCGATAGCCTAATGGAACTCTTCGTGGAGTTGAACCAACATCACAATACGACCTTTGTCATAGCGACACATGATCAGCGCGTAATGGCGTATGCAAAGCGCGTGATCAGAATGCTGGACGGGCGCATCGTCGATGACATCGATCAACAAGCTGCATAGCCAGACGGCGTTTCTCGCTGCCTTACTGATCTGCTATCCGTGCCAGGCTGACGACACGCAAGTCGAATTCGGCGGACACACGAAGGGGCGCTTGATCGCGCAGACGTTTCCAAGCGATAGTATTTTTCATGACCTGACCGGCTCGGACGCGATTGATGTCGAGGGTGATCTGCGACTCAATCTCGAAGTCGACCGGGGGCCGTGGTCGTTCGATGCGTCTTACCAGTTGTTCGCGCTATACGGAGATAGTGTCGAGTATTCCCGTAATCTGCCGTCGGGAGCGGGGCTTATTCCGAATCGCTTTCCGGAAGACGATCGCCGTCTGTTCGACCTGACCAGCATCATCAGCGATGACGACAAGTTTGCGTCCTTGCACCGGCTGGATCGCCTGTGGCTGGGCTATGCCAGCGAAAAAACTGTTGTACGGTTCGGACGCCAGGCCATCTCCTGGGGGAACGGTCTGTTTTTCTCGCCGATGGACGTCGTAAACCCCTTCGACCCCACCGCGATCGACACAGAATACAAGGCTGGCGACGACATGCTGTACGCACAATTTCTTCGTGACAATGGTGACGACGTGCAAGCGGCGGTCGTCTTTCGCCGCAATCCCCTGAACGGTGAAACCGACAGTGAGGAGGGCACAGCATCGATCAAATACCACGGCGTAACTGACAGCGTGGAGTACGACATCCTTGCGGCCGTCAATCATGACAACACGATGATCGGAGTCGGTGGCAACAAAAGTATCGGAGGTGCGGTATTGAGGGGCGACATCGTCGTTACGGACACGAGTTCGGATACGATTGTTCAGCTTGTCACGAATCTGAGCTACTCGTGGACCTGGGGTGGCAAGAATGTCAGCGGGGCAGTCGAGTACTACTACAACGGCTTCGGTCTGAAAGATGGCAGTTACGATTTACAAAGCCTGTCCGATAATCCCGAGTTGCTGGATAGGCTGGCCCGTGGAGAGTCGTACTCGATCGGCCGGCATTACCTGGCAGGCAGTCTGATTGTCGAGATGACTCCCCTGTGGTTGTTAACGCCGACCATGTTTCTTAATGTCGAGGACGGTAGCGCACTCGTTCAGCTTGTTTCGCAAAACGATTTGAAAGAAAACCTTAATTTTCTCGGCAGCCTCAATATACCAATCGGCCCGAATGGCAGCGAATACGGCGGCATCGAATCGCCGCGCGCCGGCCGATACTTCTCGAGCGACCTGAGCGTCTTCGCGCAA
>CAYLSX010000032.1:0-18758 GCA_964386685.1 uncultured Woeseiaceae bacterium
GCTTCGACCGACGGATAGATTTCCGAAAGGTCCCAGGTGTATTTGGGATCTACGGCTTCTTCGGATTCCTTGGCGACAGCGCCATTTGCAAGAAAGAGCCAGGCCCCGGCCAGCAGGGCACAAGTAACACGTTTCATGGAGAGTCTCCGGTATTCTGATTCTGCGTTTTAGACAGGACTCTGCAGGACAGTTCGACGGGATATCGAGATTATTGGGCGAGAGCAATATACACCGCGATGGTGGCCACGGATACCAGAATTCCTGCGATCTTCGCGTATCGCCAGGGCGTCATATCAACAACGGGCGCAGGGCCTTCCGCAATGACTTCACTGGGCGCTGCCACCTTCACCACGTAACTGATCAAGGTCATCATGGCTAGCGTGAGCACGAAAACGATCGCCAGAGTATGCAGAAAGTGCAGGGGCTCCGATAATCCAAAGAGCCCTGTCATCAGGCCCTGAAATTCGCTGCCGAGAGAGAAGTTGAGCAGGTAGAAGATAATCGGGCCGATGATGAGCCCTGATTTCGCCGCCGTTGCCGATATTCTTTTTGTGAGGAGTCCACAAAGTATGACTGCCAACATCGGCCCGAAAAATGTCGCGTTGATCTGCTGCAGGTAGATATAGAGGCTGCCACTCGTATCGATTCTGGGGGCGACGAGCATGGCGGCAATGGCGAGCAATGAACTGCACCAGCGACCGACTCTCACCTGATTTCGGCCTGAAGAATTCGGATTGATGGCCGTTTTGTACACGCCTTCACTGAAAAGCGTCGCAGCGCTGTTCAGCACGCTGTTAAATGTACTCAATACCGCGCCGACCATGACGGCTGCGAAGAAGCCGGTCAATACGGTCGGCAAAACGGCTTTGACCAACATCGGATAAGCCTGCAAGTATTGGTCGGCGCTCAGCGTATCCTTGAACATGTGGTAGGCGATTACGCCAGGTAAAACGATTGCAAACGGCGCAATCAGTTTGAATGTCGCTGCGATGAGGACACCCTTTTGAGCCTCTTTCAGGTTTTTGGCGCCCAGCGCTCGCTGGATGATGGATTGATTTGTGCACCAGAAGAAAATCTGATTGACGATCATTCCCGTGAACAATACGCCGAAGGGCAGGAACGAACCCGGCTCGTCCCCTGTGATGTCAAACTTTTCGTTCTCTTCTGTATAGACAGTGTCGAATCCGTCAAAAACATTACCGTCGCCGATCATGTAAAGGGCGAGCACCGGAATGATGAGTCCTGCGATTATGAAGCCGATGCCATTGACTGTGTCTGATATGGCCACGGCTTTGAGGCCGCCAAAAATTGCATAAAGGGAACCGAGCACGCCAACACCCCAGACGATCATCCACCTGGATTGAGATTCGGTGATTCCCAGCGATTGAGATACATCGAACAAACTCTCGAGGCCCGATGCACCGAAGAGCAAGACAACAGGAAGAATCGCGACTGCATACGAAAACAGAAACAGAAGTGACGCAATGATGCGAGTCTGTTTGTCGAATCTGATACCCAGATACTCAGGGATAGTCGTCAAACCGATGCGAAGATACTTCGGAAGGAAATATATCGCCGCCAGCACCATGGCGAGTGCAGCGGTTGTTTCCCAGGCCATGACCGCGATCGTGTGATTGAAGGCATCGCCATTCAGGCCAATCAAGTGTTCGGTAGAAAGATTGGTCAACATCAGCGACCCGGCAATGACCCAGGCCGTCAGGCTTCTTCCTGCGAGAAAGTACGCTTCCGATGAATCCATCCGGTCATTGCGGGTCATCCACAGGGAGATGCCTGCGACCATTGCCGTGAAGGCAAAGAACGAAATGACAGCGGTCATTTCATCGCATGATTCAGATGTGAGCGGCGCTCAAATTGATATTCGAATTCCACCGACGTCTCCGAGCCGCCTTCATCCGGTACCGATAGAAATGTAACGTTGGCGATGTTGCCATCCAGCGTCATGTGTGAAAATCCCCAAACCAGTCCCAATACCCAAACCGTATCGAGTTCCGGATACTTGCGCTGTTGATGAGCACGAAATGCAGTATTGGTCGGCCGTTGCTTGGCGGCTGCACCTGAAAGTATTTGCACGAGGGGTTTTGCAGCGGGTGCGCCAAGCGCTGCCTCGCAATTGTCAGTGTGCACCTCGAGCGTATGCTCGTGACCGACGATGTAGGCATCGGCGTACCGGCACATCGCCGGGAGGATCAGCTTTCTCAATGCTCTTCCCTGCTCGAACTTGCTGCCGGAGGATGACCAGATCGGGTGGTGGCCCACGACAAACTTCCACTTCGCTGTCGATCGACGCAGCGCGTCCTCGAGCCATAAATGCATGTTGCGTTCCGATTCGGTCAGGGGCTCGACGAAATAATCGAATGGCTCGACAATACGGGTTGGATTCTCGGACCCGTCGTCATTCAGTGCGTCTTCATAGACTATGGTCGCCCCCAGCATCATGCTGGTATCGACGATGAACAATTCGATTTCGCCATTGCCGGCTGGCGGTTTGACCGAATAGAAAGGTCCGTTCATGTAAAAGCCGTCCGCTTTTTCAAGATACTCGATCTGTAAAAAGCCTCCGTCACGAGATGTCTCGTAGTCATGGTTGCCTAGCGTTACGTAAGTCAGATAACTTTCGGGACTTTTCACGATACTGCTAAACGGCTCGCGCAAGATGTCATGGAATCGTTTATCGTCGTCATGCCCGTCGGTGCCGAGCGTTGCGCCGCTCGGATAAATGTTATCCCCGAGCATCACACCGAAATCGCATGTGACTGTATCGCGGCAATAGTCCGTCATCGCTTCCGAGATCTGACGCATGCCACTGGCGGAGGTGACGCGCCCGGTTACCGGCGAGATCATCGACGGACGTGGTTCAAATTCGTTCATCGGGCGCTTGTCGTCTATCCAGTCCTGCCGCTCGGCCTCGACGAATCCCTCCGCTGTGAACATCTCGACGAAGTCTTCCTGGTCCGGATAGTCGGGGTGGTAGCCGCTGTCGCCGAAAATCAGAATGCCAACGCCCTGCTGCCGGACCTCCTCGTTGGTGTTTTCGCCGCTCGAGACGCAAGATAAGATGGTGGCCAGACTCGCTAACAGAGTAGGGGTAAGGAATGTCTTGGGTAAATTATTGATATTAATCATCTTATTATCTTTGTTGGTGAGCGTGACATCGGCCAGGTTTCTGCAAATAGAATATATGTTCCTATTATAAACAGTAATAGAATATTTATTTCATATTCTGCCATAATATGTGCTCCGGACGCTGCCGGGCGACGGGCTCAATCAATATATACAAGGTACTGGACTCCATGAAATATTCTTTCATTGTCATTTGTGCAGTGACTCTGGTTGCCGCTTGTGGCCAGGTTGCCAGTACAGGGGGCGGGCGGGTAGCGACTATATCCGCATTTGCCGAGACGACACCGACCGTCATGGACGGAGCAAACGATCCGGCGGTCTGGGTGAACAGTGCAGATCCTGAACAAAGCCGTATCGTCGCATCTGGCCTCGAAGGCGGCATCGAACTATATGATCTCAGCGGCGAGCGGATCGCAGAAGTCAGCGATCGTCCGGTGACACTCATCGATGTTCACTACGGGTTTCCGCTGGGCGCGGAATATGTCGATATCGCGATTGCCGCCGATGTCGCCGAGTCCGCACTCATAGCTTACGTGATTGATGAAGAGGGGCTGAGAGAAGTTACGGCGAGGCCACTTCTAACCGAGGCGGAAATTGGCGGGCTTTGCATTTACCGTAGCCCGTTGTCCAGTAAATACTACGTTTTTGCCGTTGCACCGGCCGGGGTGATTCAGCAATGGGAATTATTCGAGCAGTCGGCTGCGATTGATGCCCTGCTTGTACGATCGATTCCGGTCGGATTCGATGCTGGTCACTGCGTGGCCCACGACAATGGATCGGCGATTTACTTCGCTGAAGAGACCGTCGGCGTATGGCGTATTAGTGCGGAGCCGGAGAGTGACGCAGAAAAGACGCCGATCGATCTCATATCTCCTTTCGGCAACTTCTCCGGTGACGTGAAGGGCCTCGCGATTCTCGAAAACGATGATGGGTCGGGTTATTTGCTCGCATCGGATGCCGACGCAAATCTGTTTCAGGTCTACAACCTTGATGATGGTGCGCACGCAGGAACTTTCGAAATAAAATCCGGTGACCATGCCGACGCGGTCGAGGAAACCGAAGGCATCGCGTCCAGCCCGGTCGGCGGCTCAGATGGTGGAGCATTGATCGTCGTCGCGGACGATTCGAATGAAGATGAGCCCACCAATTACAAATTGCTCGACTGGAACAGCATTGCAACGCAATTGAAGCTGCGGGATGGAACGCCGCTGGACCCCACCAAACCGATGGATTCAGGTGCGATTGTCGTATCGGCGACTGTCGAAACGGATCCCGTTCGAAGTTACGGTGATGCGGCTGACGACCCGGCAATCTGGGTTCACCCCGACGATCCATCGCTGAGCCTAATAATCGGCACCGAGAAAAAACGCGGCTTGAACGTCTATGACCTGGCGGGGAACGAACTGCAATCGCTTGCCGATGGCCGGATGAATAATGTCGACATACGATACGGGTTCGATCTCGGCGGTAAGTCCGTCGACGTTCTGACTGCAAGCAACAGAAGCAACGACAGCATTGCGATTTATGTCATCGATCCGGACAGCAGGACACTCAGGAGTGTCGCGGTGGAAGTCATCGATTCAGGCATGACAGACCCCTACGGCCAGTGCATGTACCGGAGCGCAAAGAGCGGTGAATACTTCGTAATCATCAATGACTCCAGCGGCTTGGTCAGACAATGGTTGCTCGAGGCGAGCGACGATGAATACATTGGCGCCACCCTGGTGCGTGAGTTCCAGCTGGACTCCCAGACCGAAGGATGTGTAGCTGACGATGCAACCGGCGATCTGTACATCGGCCAGGAAGACTTTGGTATCTGGAAATATTCGGCCGAGCCAACAGCGAATGAAGATCGAACACTGGTTGATACGGTAGATGGTGGAAACCTGACGGCGGACGTCGAAGGCCTGGCGATCTATCACGGTCCCGGAGAGACCGGCTATCTGCTTGTGTCCAATCAGGGGGCCGATAACTATGCCGTCTATCGTCGCGAAGGGGACAACGAGTTCATTGGGCATTTCCATGTGGTTACGAATGAGTTGCTCGGCATAGATGGTTCATCGGAAACAGACGGCATCGATGTGACCAGCGCAAATCTTGGCGATGCGTTTCCCAATGGGCTGTTCGTTGCCCAGGACGGACGAAACATATCCCCGGACGAGCGGCAAAACTTCAAACTCGTGCCCTGGGAACGTATCGCGGAAGCGATGGGGCTCGAATCCCATCGGGGTTACAATCCGAGGATTGAAAACGAACAAGAATAGAACTCCATGCCAAAGCGGACCGGAATGAGCCAGTGAAATCGCTTCTTGCTTTCTTCGCAGCCGGTCCCGATCGTCCGTTGTTGACCGATACGGCCGAAATAGATCGGCAATTCCGCTACTACCGCAGAAACATAATATTCATCATTACTCTGAGTTACGGGCTCGGTTACGTCTGTCGTCTCGCCCTGAACGTCGTTAAAAAACCCTTGATGGATGCGGGCGTATTCACGCCGGAAGACATGGGCATCATCGGCTCGATGCTTCTTTACGGATATGCGCTCGGTAAGTTCAGCAATGGTTTCCTCGCCGATTACGCAAATGTAAAACGATTCTTCGCTTTTGGCCTTTTTGTTTCGGCGCTTTTGAATTTCGGAATGTCTTTTTCGACAGTCGTCTGGGTATCCGCATTGCTGTGGGTTCTGAACGGCTGGTTTCAGGGATTCGGGGCTCCCGCAGCCGTAGTTGCACTAACGAACTGGTTTAGCAATCACGAAAGAGGGCGTTATTACGGCATCTGGAGCACAGCTCACTCCATCGGCGAGGGACTGACCTATCTGGGCATTGCTTACTTGATCGCCGCACCGCCCAAGGGGCTCGGCCTTCCGTGGCAATGGGGATTCTGGATACCTGCGGCAGTCTGCATCGGCGCCGCGGTATTGTTGTACAAACTACTTCAGGATCGCCCGCAAACTCTGGGGCTGCCACCGGTAGCCGAATGGCGTCATGACATTGCAGACGTCGCCAACCGCACCAAACACGAAGCTGGCACTATTTGGAAGGCCCAGCTCAGTGTGTTCACGATCCCCGCGATCTGGGTGATCGCACTTGCCAGTTCGTCGATGTATGTGACGCGATATGCGATCAACAGCTGGGGAAATGTTTATCTACAGGAAATACGCGGATTTGACCTGTTCGACGCCAATGCCTTTATCTTTCTCAATACGGTGGCAGGTATCCTGGGATGTGTCGCCTACGGATATATGTCCGACAAATGGTTCGACGCGAGGCGACCGCCGGCCAACCTGATCTTCGGATTGATGGAGATTATTCCCTTACTCGTTATTTTCTACGGACCGACGAATAGCACTGTTCTTGGTGTCGCACTGGTGGTCTACGGCTTTGGGCTTAGCGGCCTCCTCGCATCTTTGGGTGGCCTGTTCGCAATTGACATTGCGCCGAGGAAAGTCGCAGGTGCGGCAATGGGATTCATTGGCATATTCAGCTATTTCGGTGCAGGGATGCAGGACTACATAAGTGGCAAGCTGATCTACGACAGCGAGATGAGGGTCGTCTTTTCTCTGGGTGACCAGACACCGACAGTCTACTTTTACGATTACTCGACACCTATCGTATTCTGGGTTGGCGCGTCTGCCCTGTCATTGATTCTAACGACAAGCCTTTGGAAGGTGCGCGCTCGTGATTAGCTGCCGTTCGATGTTTCGAATAGTGCTGGGCACATTTGTTGTCGGAATGCTTGCCGCTTGTGTCAAGCAAGATTCCGCGGATTATTGTAACAACCACGATCTGTATCACGAATCTCACGCAGAAAATGTCGGGGTCTTGAATATTTCACATTCGGAAGATGGCCGTGTTGTTGTTAAATTTTCGCTTCCCAAGTCGTTGATTGGCAGAAGGAGTGAATCAGCGGGCCGGTCATTGGTGCAAATAATTGAATTACTGAGCGATCAAGATAAGGTATTCAAATTACAATCTGAAACCGACTGTACCGTGGATGTTGCCGTTGTGAGATCAGCTGACGCTGGAATTCTCGCCAGCTATGGAATGGACTGCGGTGCCGATACGAGAATTGGCCAGATTGACATCCCCTTGTTCGACGTTCTGCCTGAGATTGACGAAGTCGAGGTGGAAATTACAACGCCGGCAACTACAAAACATTTCGCGATCAGCCGGCAATGTGATAATGCAATCTTTCGATTACAGACAAGGAGAGATGATTGACCGATCCGGGCAATGACGTTCGACTCGAGTTCGCCTGCGACATCGCTCGCAAAGCCGGCTCTCTCGCACTCGGATACTTTGCAGACCTCGCATCGCTGAATGTCGTGTCCAAGGGTGTGCAAGACATGGTCAGTGAGGCCGACGTCAAGACCGAGGATCTAATTCGCGACGCGGTCTGCGCAAAATTTCCTGAAGACGCCTTCCTCGGCGAGGAAAGTGTGGACTCGTTCGAGAATGCGGATGGCGCAGGAACCTGGATCGTCGACCCGATCGACGGTACGCAACCATTTGTAAATGGCATTCGAAGCTGGTGTATTTCCATTGCCTATGTAGAGGGACACGATCTTCGCCTGGGCGTCGTGTTCGACCCAAATACAGACGAGCTCTTTGCCGCACAGGCAGGCATGGGCGCTACCCTCAACGGCCAGGCGATAAGTTGTAGTCAGGCAAGTCATCTGTCGGAGGGCCTGGTCAGCGTTGGATTTTCCAATCGCGTCAAACCGGAAGACACACTCGGTCCGCTGGAGCGCCTGATCAGAAGTGACGGTATGTATCATCACAGCGGTTCTGGTGCATTAAGTCTCGCGTATGTCGCTGCCGGTCGACTCATCGGTTACTTCGAACCGCACATGAACTCCTGGGACTTTTCGGCTGCTGCACTAATCGTTCTCGAGGCCGGCGGGAGAACCAACGACTGTCTGCCTAACGAGGCAGCGCTCCTGGAAGGTGGAATGATTATCGCTGCCTGCGAGAAGATCTATCCACAGCTCGAGGCCATAGTCTTCGATCGAGTATGACTGGCGGCTCTATAGCGAAGCGATGAGACTTTGCAGATTGTCGTAGCCCATCTTCGCGTACTTCGCCGGTGGCGCAACGCTCGGGTCCTGTTCCGCTTCGACAACCAGCCAGCCTTCATAGCCGGCTTGATTCGCCGTTGACAACACTGTCTTGTAGTCGACGCAACCGTCTCCGGGAACGGTAAAGACGCCGTTCAAAACTGCTGTCAGGAAACTGCTGTCGTCATTCAGGCTGCGTTTCAAAATCGGCGAGCGCACGTCCTTGCAGTGTATGTGTCCTATGCGGGCACTATATTTACTTGCCAATTCTGCCGGGTCAGCGCCCGCGTATGCGGCGTGTCCGGTATCCAGCAGGAGATGTACTTCGTCGGGAGTCTCTTCCATAAGCAAGTCGATTTCTTCAGCCGACTGAACGACGGTGCCCATATGGTGATGATAATTAAGCGATACGCCTTCGTTCGCCGTCATCTTCGCAAGGTCTGTGAGTCGACTGTTAAATTGCATTCTCTGTGCTTTGCTCATTCTCGGGCGTTGTGAGAGCCGAATGCCGATATCCAAGTGCACGCAGGACGTAACCTCTGCATAGATCAGCACCTTGCAGCCCATCTGCTTGAGCAGACCAAGGTGTGCTTCCAGATCGGCTGCTTCCTCCTTGGCGCTTTGCAGAAGCAGATGACCGCTATACCAGCCCGATATCAGGGACAAACCGTGATCCTCGAGCATCGGCGCCAGTTTTCCGGCATCGCGTGGAAATTTTCCGCCAAGTTCGATGCCCTCATAGCCCGCCGCCGCAGCTTCTTTCAAACAGGTTTCAAGGCTGATGTCACCGCCGACACCAGGCAGGTCATCATTACTCCAGGTAATGGGATTGATACCGACGGAGACGTTCATCGGTCTCGAAGCTTCTCTTGATAGTTCCTGGAAGCCTCATCGACCGACTTGCTATCCGATACTTCCGCGACCGGCACGTCCCACCAGGCGCCGCCCGCCTCGGTGGCAGCAACGGGGTCTGTATCGATGACGACAACGTAGGTCTGATCTGCGCCCCGGGCATTCTCGAAAGCCGCATTAAGGGCATCGAGATCGTCTGCTTTTTCTGCGAGCGCCCCCAGCGCCCTGGCATGTGCAACAAAATCTATATCCGGCGCTGCGTCGACACCGTCGTAACTGCTATCCAGAAGGTTGTTGTAGCCCTCGTCACCACATGAGATCTGCAATCTATTGATGCAGCCGAAGCCCCGATTGTCGAGCACGACGATGATCAGTTTTTGACCTAAAGCAACGGAAGTCGCGATTTCCGAATTCAGCATCAGGTAACTGCCATCTCCGACCAGCACGACAACATCTCGTTCGGGCTTGGCCAGTTTCACACCGAGTCCGCCAGCGATCTCGTAGCCCATGCAGGAATAGCCGTATTCGACATGGTAAGCATCGTGGTCGCTTGCGCGCCATAGCTTGTGCAACTCTCCGGGAAGTCCGCCGGCCGCACAGACGACAACAGAGTTTTCTGCAAATGCCTTGTTTGCGGCACCGAGCACCTGGGCGTCCGACGGCAGCTCGCCTTTTTGTGTCGATACGGCATCCGTTACAGCATCTGTCCATGCTGTTCGAAGACGCTGCGTCAGCTCAATCCAGTCGGCCGTAATTTCCGTGTCATCGAGGCGTTCAACGAGCTTTTTCAGCGCACACATCGCGTCCGACTGCAACGGAACGGCCGATCGTTTGGCGAGATCGTGGCGAGCGACATTAATGCTGAGTAGTTTGCGATCCGGGCGACCGATTAGGAAACCGGAGCCAGTTGTAAAGTCCTGCAGACGAGTCCCGATTGCGATGACGAGATCGGCGTCGTCCGCGAGTGTATTAGCGGCCGACGAGCCCGTTACACCAATAGCGCCGACGTTGCAGGAGTGATCCCAGGGCAGGGCGCCTTTGCCAGCCTGCGTCTCGGCAACCGGAATCTGGTAGTGCTCGGCGAAATCGGCAAGCGCCGAGCACGCTAAAGAATAGTGAACGCCGCCACCGGCGATAATCAAAGGGCGGGCTGAGTTGGCAATCAGTTCGGCGGCAGTCTGCAACTGACTATCGTCCGGGGCCAGTCTGACTTGCTGGTGCAATGCTGTCTCGAAAAAAGATTCGGGGTAGTCGTATGCCTGCGCCTGCACATCCTGAGGAAGAGCCAGTGTCACCGGGCCGCAGTTCACAGGGTCGGTCAACACTGACATTGCCTGCGGCAAACTTTGAATGAGTTGCTCCGGGCGCGTGATTCTGTCCCAGTACCGCGACACCGGTTTGAAGCAGTCGTTCGCCGTAACGGTTGGATCTGAAAAGTCCTCGACTTGCTGTAATACCGGATCGGGCAGACGGGAAGCAAAGACATCGCCGGGAAGCAGCAGCACGGGCAAACGGTTCAGGTGTGCGACGGCTGCCGCAGTCACCATATTAGTCGCGCCAGGGCCGATAGAGGTCGTGCAGGCCATCATTCTTTGTCGGCGCATCGCTTTTGCATAGGCGATTGCCGCGTGTGCCATCGCCTGTTCATTATGTGCACGATAGACGGGCAGCTTCTCCCGGGATCCTTGCAGTGCCTCGCCCAGGCCGGCGACATTGCCGTGGCCGAAAATGGCGAAGACTCCGGCGAACATGGCCTCATCGACACCGTCGACGATCGTTCTTTGCGCCAGCAGATAACGCACCAATGCTTGTGCCATGGTGAGCCTGACTTTGTTGGTCACATGTGTCCCCGTTTCAGCCTGCTTTTGACTGCAGGGTCTCGCCGGGTGATGACCCGGCCGCATCCCGCCAAAGCGTAATTATGCGCTCATATTTTTCGGCAATCCTGTCGGTTGCCTCGGCGTCGTTCAATTCGCCCGCGAACCATTGACGTGCAAGCTCACCAAAGATGCTGCGGCCAACGGCGAAGCCTTTGCAAATCGAATACGGGGCAGCCACTCGAAAGCTCGCCGCCAATTCACTTTCCGGTGCATCCAGTCCGAGCAACAGGACGCCGTTACAGTAAGGATCCCGCTCGTTGATGACACTCTCAATTTCCCGCCATCCGTCAGCGCTCTGTGATTCCAGCTTCCACCAGGCCGGACAAACACCGAGATTGTAGAAGCGCCGGATCGTATTGGCGATCGTAGAGTCGTTATTGGGCTCACTACCCGATGTCGTGATGACCTCGAGGAGTAATTCACGGTCCAGATCGACGCAGTCGGCATACAACTGGCATACGAGTTGCTCCTGCTCCAGCCTCAGGTCGAGGGGATCGTCGGGATGGTAATGAATGAGACATTTGACGACCTGCGACTGCGGCCAACTCGCGAGCGGCAAGCCGATGTTGTTTCTCGGCTCGAACTGGATCGGACGAGAGCCTGGTATCTCGACAGGCCGACCTACCCACCAGCCTTCGTTCGTGAACTTCGACAGAACGGCGTCACCGTAGCGTTCATCGACGATTACGCCGAGTTGCGCACTTCCATGATCGCTTCGGCTTACGGCTTCGACAGCCCGACTGACGATCGCCTTGAATCGGCAGATTTCCGCGTTGTTCGACTCGGCCGCGACTGCAATTTCCTCAAATTGCTTGCGATGATCGAATGCAAGTACAAACAATTGTTCGGGCGCTGCCCTGCGAGTAGTCACGCGATGCAGATGCTGAAGTTCTTCGTCGCGATCGGGGCTGCCCATTTCGTCTGATCGCGCCATGAAATTATCGAGCTCGATCTTTGTAGGCATTGCCGGTGTGCAGCCGTGCCGGGATACGACCAGGCCGCCGCAGGCATTGCCGAATAGTCCGCAATCTGACCACGAAGCACCGCTAAGCCAGCCGTACAAAAACCCGCTTAAAAATGCGTCACCTGCACCGAGAACGTTAAAGACTTCGACTTCGATTCCTTTGATTGTGATGGCATCGTCGATATCTGCCGGCACGTCGCCGTCTATGACGGAGCAGCCCGTCGCGCCGCGCTTGACGACAACAACCGCATCCGACTGCTCGCGTATCGCCTGCAAGGAATCAATTGTGGAGTCGCCGCCACCGGCAATTTTTATTTCCTCTTCGGTGCCTACGATCAGGTCACAGTCAGTAAGCAATTTCCTGATCCGCTCGGTTACATCGTCGGAAGCTACGAAGCGCTCCTCGCCACTGCCGGGCGCGACGAGTCCCCAGAGTACCGGCCGATAGTCGATATCCAGTATGACTTTCGTGTCGTTGCTTTTCGCATAGCCGACTGCCTGCAGGACCACATCGTTGGACTGTGACGTGGATAAATGTGTGCCGGTGATGGCAAGCGCTTTGCTCGACGCTATATAAGACTCATCGAAGTCTTCGGGCTGAATGCCCATATCCGCGCAGTTCTCTCGAAAGAAAATATGCGGAAAGGCGTCCTTACCGCTTATACCGAGGACGACGAGGCCTGTCAGGCGATCCGGATCTGTGGCGACATGACTAACATCAACGCCCGCGGATGCCAGGGCTTCGCGAACGAATCGGCCCATGTGCTCGTCGCCCACTCGCGTTAGCATCGATGAGCTCAGACCGAGGCGCGCGAGGCCGGCCGCGAGATTTCCCGAGGAGCCGCCCAGGTATTTTGCAAAACTCTGCATGTCTTCCAGACGACCGCCGAACTGCTGACCATAAAGATCAACGGCGGCGCGACCGAGGCAAATTACATCGAGTTTCTTATCCACGATTCAGCTGCTACCTGTCCGGATCCCAGTACTGACTGTCCGGATTCATGATCCAGGCATGTTCCTCGGTAAATTCCGGCACCGTGTACGGATTGCCCGGCAGATGACGGATGACCCAGGAGTAATACATGCCATAGCCCGGTGCCGTGCACTGTGCGTGATCCTTTTCATCGAGGATCTTCACCGTGTCGTAGTTGCGAACCTTGAGAACGGTTTCACCGAGTTCCGCGTGGCCATAGCCTTGCGGCTCCGTGAATCGGTAGTGATAGATTTCCGATTGAGGATGATGATGCGGCGGATAGCTGGACCAACCGCCCTGAAATGTTATGACTTCGCCGAGTACCAGCTCGGCATCAGCGGGCGCAATGCTGCCATCGAATATTGTGCGAACGTATCGAAGGCAACGATCATTGACCTGGCCCTTGCCGCGCGGCTCGTTTGCGACGTCCTCCGGGCGGTAGATGCGCGCCTCGAATTCCCTTGTGTTGTCGCAACTGTAGACCGTGAATTCTGTGTCCGTATCGCAGTGAATCTCAACTGCGGTATTCGCGGATACATGAATGCAGCTTGACGACTCGTCGAACAGCGAGCTTCGCTCGAGCGTGAATTCCGCGCCGCCAACAGAGCCGTGAACGCGACCGTTCATGAGCAGCCAGGCTGTCTCCAGCTCGGTTGTCAATTGTACGACTTCACCAGCCGCCACCCGCAGAACGGCAAGCGCTATGCGGGTATTGTCTTCCGCGTCGTCGTAACGGGTGACGGTCGTCTGCCCGTCTGGAAATCCGTCGCGATGATCTGTGATATGCAATGTCATGATGGTTCCTTGTTACATCGTTACCGCGGGTTCCGGAGCTGGCGAAACCCAGTTTTGACTTCTGTCAGACTCTTCGATGGCGTCAATGACAGCCTGAACGCGCCAGCCTTCTTCGAAATCCGGGTATATGTCGTGATCGTTGACAATACCCGCCAATACGTTCTTGATCTCGATAACTTTCAGGTCATTGATACCGAGCCCGTGGCCCGGTGCAGGGCAGAAATTCGCGTAATCGGCGTGCTCAGGTCCGGCGAGAATAGTTCGATATCCGGCCTGGTCCGCAGTATCGGGCGTTCGGTATACCCGCAATTCGTTCATTCGTTCCTGATCGAAGACGAGAGAACCCTTGCTGGCCGTCAGATGAAACGACAGGCCGCATTTCTTGCCGGTCGCTATGCGGCTGATTTCGAAAGTGCCTGGTATGCCCGATTGAAACTCGAGAAGCACTTGGGCAATGTCTTCATTCTCAACATCGCGCATCGAACTACCATCCGGCTCCGGTCGCTGTTCGTAGACCGTCGTCAGATTTCCGTACACCCGGTTCAACGGACCGACCAGGAAATGAGCCATGTTGATCAAGTGCGTGCCCAGATCGGCGAGCGCACCGCTGCCACCTGTACTGCGCGCGCAGCGCCAGCTGAATGGTGTATTTGGATCGCTGAGATAATCTTCCTGATAACAGCCGCGGAAGTTAACGGGCTCGCCGAGTTCGCCCGATTCAATGATCGATCGCGCCAGCTGCAACATCGGATTACAGATGTAGTTAAATCCGATCGCCGATTTGACGGCGGCATTTTTCGCAGCAAGAAAAATCTCGGCGGCCTCGGTGCCGGTAAGACCGAGCGGTTTCTCGCAGTACACATGCTTGCCAGCAGCAATTGCGGCAAGCGCCATTTCTTTATGCAAATGATTCGGTGTGCATATATCGACGACGTCGATATCGGGAGCGGTGCATGCGGCCTGCCAGTCGTCACTGGCGTTATTGAAGCCCCATGCCGCAGCGACATCATCGGCTCGTGACTTGTCCGCATCCACCAGATACTCGCAAACCGGCGCAGGGACTTCGGGAAACACAGTGGCCACCGAACGCAGCGCAATGGCGTGCGCCTTTCCCATGAATCCGGTGCCAATAAGTGCAAATTTCAATGGTGTCACCGAGCCGCTAAATGCAGCACGTTACTTTAGTGGAACAAATTTTTCAAACTGTTGTTTTTTGAAATATATTTTCGAGAACACTACTCCCTTACGGCAACCGGCGCGCCAGTGTCGAGAGACTCTTGCGCGCAATCGGCCAGCATCAACGCCCTCAGGCCATCGGCTGCTCCCGGTAGATCGACCTGCTCGCCATTTACGGCCCGCAGGAATTTGTCGAGCTGAATTCGGTAGGCGTCTGCGTAGCGCTCGAGAAAGAAGGGCAATGCCACCTCGCTGTGGAAACCGGATGAATCGGCGGTCCCGACCTCCGTTGCCGTCTTGTTTCCCGCGCTTACCATGCCGGATGATCCAAAAACCTCGATGCGCTGGTCGTAGCCATAGCTGCAGCGTCGCGAGTTGCTGATCGTACAAAGACTGCCACTGGCGGTCTTGAGCAACGCGACGGCACTGTCGATGTCGCCAGCTTCGCCAATGCTCTCGTCAACCAGGACGCTGCCGCTGGCAAACACGACAACGGGTTCTTCACCGAGTAGCCAACGTGCCATATCGAAGTCGTGAATCATCATGTCGCGAAAGATGCCGCCGGATCGAGCGACGTATTCTGCCGGCGGTGGAGACGGATCCCGGCTCGTAATGCTCACATGTTCAACGGAGCCAACGGTGCCCGCATCAATCTCGTCTTTCATCTTCTGGAACGACGGGTCGTGTCGACGATTGAAGCCGATGGTCAGTTGAACACCGTGTTGTTCGGCGGCATTAACGCCTTCGCGCGCTGTATCGATGTTCAGATCGATCGGCTTCTCGCAGAAGATGGCTTTGCCGGCCGCCGCCGCCGACTTGATCAGGTCGGTGTGGGTATCCGTTGATGTAGCGATGACCACGGCAGTGACAGCCTTGTCATTCAGCGCGTCGTCTTTCGAAGCGACGCCTGCGCCGCAGCTCGCAGCAAGTCGCGATGCGGATGGTTCGTCAACGTCGACGACATAGCGGACATCAGCGTCAGGGTTGGCAGCCAGGTTGGCCGCATGGATGGTTCCAATGCGCCCGGCCCCGAATACAGCGAGAGTAGTCACTTACTGCACTCCGACCCGGCTGTCCTCGTCGAGTCCGTACTTGTAGGCGTAGCTGATAATCAGCGTCTGGGCGAGGCACAAGGACGCCGTCAAAGACCGGAACTGGCGGACTTCGGCATCCTTGATTTCGAAACACACGTCGGCGTCGCCGGCGATTGGGCTCAATCGGCTGTCGCTGATTGCGATGACGGAGGCGCCATTGGCAATCGCCCTGTCGACGACGCCTGCAGTCTCATCGGCGTAGGGTTTGAAAGATATGGCGATAACGACATCTTCCGCGCTCAGCATCCAGCTTTGCTCGGCGGTCATACCAGCGACGCCGTCCAAAAGATAGGCGCGCTTTTCGACATGGCTCAGTGCGTAGGCGAGATAGGATGCGACCGGAAATGCACGTCTGACCCCGGCGAGATATACCGTGTGTGCTCCGTGGATCAGATCGATCGACTGGTCGAGGTCCTCTTTTCGCACCGCGTCTTTCAGATGTTCGAGGGCAATGATGTTGCTCTCGGCAAATTCACGCATGACGCTGTGAGAGGAGAGCCGATCGATTGAGCCCGAAGTCTCCTGAAACTGCCGGATTCTCTCCGAATAGCTCGGACTGGGCGCAACACTCATGATTTCGTCGCGGAAAAGGCGCTGCATCTGGCTGGCTCCGCGGTAGCCGAATACCTTGGCAAATCGGACGATGGTAGACGGCTGCACATGGCAGCGATCGGCGATTACCGCGAGCGTCTCCAGTGCTATATCATTTGGATTATCAAGCACATAGGATGCTACCTGCTTCAGCCGCGGGCTCAGATCATCATACTGGCGGGCAATTTCGGCACGTAGTGAGTCAAGATTATTGGGTGAGGAGACTGTCATGCCTGATCTCTGTTTCTTATTGGTATGTGGTAGTGAAACACATTTTCCACTAAATGGAATAATTTTTCTACGTTTTGGGCTTCCACTGAGGTGCTGAGGGGCATAAATTGATGGTGGACCCGGAGCAGATAATTACAGTTTAGAATATTTTTTCTAAGATTTGTATTTATAAAAATATTTGTTCTATACTCCCAGTGTCCCAATAACCATAATTTCGCGGGGAGCGCGTCGTGAAGAATCTAATCAATAATTCAGCTGGCCTGGCATTTATTCGTTCTGCAAGTGCACTTTTATTCGCACTGATCGCAGGTGTATTTCTGGTTCCCGTTGCCGCCGCACAAGTTGTATCGGGCGAAGTAACAGACGCCGGAAAGACAGTGACATTTAAAGGCGCCATAGTTCGAATCGAGGAATTAGAACGATCCGCAACGACTGACGATCGTGGCCGTTTCCGAATGACAGGCGTGCCGGAAGGGGACTACACACTGGTGATTTCCTATGTCGGCGCGCCGGACACAAGAATTCCGATTACCGTGCCGGGCTCGGGCCTCGACATGGGTGAGGTCGCCATTGGCGGCGGTGACGAGGTCGAGGAAGTCATTGTTTACGGCCAGTCGGCCGCAATTGCCGGTGCCTTGAGCCAGGAACGATCCGCTGGAAATCTGGTATCCGTACTGGATACGGATGCGATGGGACAGTTTCCGGACCAGAATGTTGCCGAGTCATTACGACGACTGTCGGGCGTTACGGTCGAAAACGATCAGGGCGAAGGCCGATATGTCGTCATTCGCGGCATGGACCCCGACCTGAACTCCACCTCGATCAATGGCCTGCGGGCAACCGCAGCAGAACCGCGGCGGGCACTACAGCTTGACGTGATTCCGTCCGACGTCCTGGACGGAATCGAGATTCACAAGACCCTCCAGGCAGATATGGATGCCGATGCGATTGGCGGCTCAATCAACGTTAGGACCCTAAGTGCCTTCAGCCGCAAAGGGGCGTACGTCAAGGCCCGCGTCGAAGGATCCTACAACGAGCTCCGGGAAGCATGGAACCCGAAGCTCTCGTTTGCGGGCAGCAATATCTTCGATCTTGACAGCGGCCGGCGCTTAGGAGTAGCTGGCGCGATAAGCTGGAACGACAGGGAGTTGCACGTCGATAACAATGAATTGGACGACTGGGAAGTAGCTGCAAATGGCAACGATTTCACCGAGGAGTTCCAGCCGCGTCTCTACACGATCGAGCGCGAACGCATCGGTGGCGTCCTCAATCTGGATCTCGACGTTTCCGATTCGACCAGACTGTTTGCCTATACTCTCTACAGCCGATTCACCGATACCGAACTACGAAACCGCCTTACTTTCAAACTTGATGATCTGGATGAAAGTACGGTTACCGCGACACTTGCGGACTACGACACGGTCGAGATTGAGCGGGACACAAAGGGCCGCACCTTGACTGGGCAGATCGCCGAGAATCTATTGATCTCCCTTGGATCCGAGACACAGGGTGATAGCTGGCTGATCGAAACCAACTTCGGTTACGCATACGCACGGGAAAGAACTCCCGATCAGGTAGAGGGAACCTGGGTCACGATCGATGATTTTGAATCGGGCGTTGGGCCTATCACGGCGGGATCACCGGTGCTGACGCTCGACCGGACCAACCCACAAATACCGGTCGTCAATTCTGATTTCTGGTCCGCGCTGATGGATCCCAGTCTGTACGAGCTCGACGAGTTAGAGAACTCTCACGAGATTAACGAGGACACGCAATTTACACTGGCGTTGGACTTTGGCCGGGAAACTGGCTTTGGCTCCGTGAAATTCGGCGTAAAAGCACGATTGCGCGAGAAAAAGACCAACGAAGACGCCGAAATCTGGTCCGGCGATGGAGCAACCTGGCTCCTCTCAGACGTAGTGCTTCCTGGTGGTGGTGCAGCGTACGGTTTCCCGACCCCTATGGATCCCGTGCCAAACAACACGGACGAGCGAAGCATTCT
>CAYLSX010000033.1:0-6518 GCA_964386685.1 uncultured Woeseiaceae bacterium
GTCGAGCTGACCCTGAGGATCGTGACGGGGCCCTTGGCCTTAATGGATGCCGTTCGTTTGGCGCCGCGTACATAACTCGTCTCGCCGAAACACGAGCCGCCTTCGAGCACGCCGAGGCTGCTGCCATTGGCCTCGACCGCCGCTTGTCCTGAGACGATGATGTAGAAACGATCGTCCATCTCCCCTTCACGGACGATTTCCTCGCCATCCTTGTACTCGTGCCAGTCGCTGGCTCGCAGCACTTCCCAGATCTCGGCATGCGAAAACTCGTGGAAGAAGGTAAGCGTGCGCAGCAGATCGAAGTGTTCCTGATTGTCGAGGCTGTCGTATTTGGTGCGCAGATCCTGGTAAACGCGCGTAAGGTCGGCCGCCATCGCCGTGCCGGTGGCACAACGCTTGTCCGGATCCTTTTGCATGCACAGCGCCACAACGGTTTCCAGCTCTTCGGGAATGTCATCGCGATAGGTGTGTATCGGTGGCGGCGTTGCATAGACAATCTGATGCAACAGTTTCGAAAGATTATCGGCGCGGAACGGGCGGAAGCCGGTCAGGAGTTCGTAAAGGACTGCGCCCAGTGAATAGAGATCGGAGCGCGGCGTCAGCTCTTCGGACTGCACCTGTTCCGGTGACATGTAGCTCGGGCTTCCGGCGATGCCTTCAATGCGCGACACGTCCGAGTCGCTGCAGATCGCGATACCGAAGTCGATGATCCTGACATCGTTGTCGATCGTCAGCATGATATTACTGGGTTTGATATCGCGATGAATGACACCCCGGCCGTGCGAGTAATGCAGGGCCTTGGCGCATTTGTAAATAATCTCTACAACATCGTCGACACGCAGCAGATTGTCAGGCCGGCAATAAGCTGCCAGCGTTCGCGCGCCCTGAATGTGCTCGGTGACAACGTAATACTTGCCGTCTTCTTCACCGGCGTCGTAAATCGGCATGATGTTCGGGTGCTGCAACATGCCCACCATGTGAGCTTCGTTGAAGAACATCTTGCGGGAGACCCGGGCACGATCGGGATCGGAATCTTCCTCGATCTTGTAGACCTTGATTGCGACGTCGCGGCGATAGTAAGGATCGTGTGAGAGATAGACCGTTCCGGTAGATCCCTTACCGACTTTGTTGATGATGACGTACTTGCCGATCTTCTCGGGAACGTCAGCACGGCGTTGGAGTTCGGTTACAGAACCAGCCATTTTTCTCAACTATTCAGAACATCAGCGACCCTACGAACCCCAGTATTAATGCGGTGTACAGAGCGGCCACGAGGTCATCCAGCATAATTCCGAGGCCTCCTTTCAGTCTGTGATCCAGGTCGCGAATCGGCCAGGGTTTCCAGATGTCGAACAGCCTGAATAGCCCGAATCCCAAGGCCCAGGCCCATATCGACGGGGGTGCGACGAGCAGCGCCAGATAGATGCCGGCGATCTCGTCCCAGACGATACCTGGGTGGTCATGAACAGCTATGCGACGGGCTGCCTCTCCACAGATCCAGATGCCACTCAATATCAGGGCAATTGCGACCAATAGACGTGCCGCGATGGGCAGATCCAATGTACTCCAGGCCAACACCAGCCCAACAAGAGAGCCAGCAGTACCTGGCGCCACCGGTGCCAGGCCACTACCGAAACCGAAGGCCAGCAGATTTATCGGATCACGCAGTACTTTTCGCCTGAGTTCTGTCTTTTCCATGTTCATGCTTCAGAAATGCCGATAGCCCGGGTCCGTGTATTCGAATATCTCGCTGCCGCGTCTGCAAGTGATGCCATCGCCCGATACGACCTTGCCGATGCAAGTTATCCGCACATGATTCTGTTTTGCCAGTGCGTGAATCTCGGCATCATCGGATTGCGAGGCTGTAAAACAAAGTTCGTAGTCATCACCGCCGCGCAGCGCAAAGTTTACGGCGTCGTCGTAGTCGAACGTAGCAAGAATCTCGGCGGACAAAGGCAAAAGATTCAGATCCAGGTTCGCGCCTGCATCGCTTGCTTGTAATAGTTTTTGCAAATCAGCATACAAGCCATCCGATAGATCGATCGCGGCGCTGGCATAAGCTGCGACTGACTCGGCGAAGTCGACGCGCGCGGTCGGTCGCACGAATCGACCGATGAGGTACTCGCTCTCGTCGGATTGATCGGAACCGCTTTTGAGGAATGACAGTCCGGCCGCTGCGTCGCCGGGTGTACCCGTTACGTATATGCCGTCGCCAGGATTGGCGCCGGATCTCCTCATTACTTTGTGTGGATCCACATCGCCCATTAACTGAATACTGATAACCGTAGTCTCGCCGCGAGTCGTATCTCCGCCGATGAGCGATACATGCGCTTGCGTGGCGGCGGTGAACAGTCCTTCGGCAAACAGGGCAAGCCAGCCTGTATCCGCCTCGGGTATCGTCAGCGCCAGCGTCATCCAGCGCGGCCGCCCGCCCATGGCGGCGATGTCGGAAAGATTGATGGCAACGGATCGATAGCCCACGTCGAACGGTGGCAGATCCTTCGGATAATGCGTGCCGGCGACAATGGTATCGACGGCGCAGACCAGTTCGCGGCCAGGCTCGGGATTGATCAGGGCGGCGTCATCGCCGATGCCGAGTCGAACGCTTTCATCATCGATCGGCCGATCGAAGAAGCGGCGAATCAAAGCGAATTCGTCCACCGTGAATCCTTAAAACTACTTTGCCGATGCGCTTGCTTCAGCGGGTCGCAGCTTGTTTGCCGCTTTGTCGAGGACGGCATTGATGTACTTGTGCCCGTCCACGGCACCGAAGCGCTTGGCAAGGTTGATCGATTCGTCAATCACGACCCGGTATGGCACGTCCTGTCTCGACCCGAGTTCAAAAAATCCGAGTAACAGCACGGCCAGTTCTACGGGATCGAGTTGTGACGTTGGCCTGTCGGCGAGTTCGGCAATTTTTTCCTGGAGCTCAGTCTGCTCCTCGCAGATAAGCGGCAACATCTCATCGAAGTAAGCTGTATCCGCCCGCTGGTACTCGTCGCGGGCTTTGAATTGCTTCATCAATTCGACGGCGTCGTGACCGGTCAGCTGTTTCTGGTATAGGGCCTGGACGATCAACTCGCGAGCGCGGCGGCGTGCTCCTGCTGAACCACCTTTGCTCATCTTCTAATCGAGTTTGCGTAGCAGATTGACCATCTCAATGACCGCGAGTGCGGCCTCCTCGCCCTTGTTTCCCGCCTTGGTACCAGCACGCTCGATGGCCTGTTCGATCGTGTCGGTTGTCAGCACACCGATTCCGATCGGCATGCCGTGTTGGCGACTGACGGCAGCCAGACCGCTGGTGCATTCGCCGGCGACGTAATCAAAATGTGGTGTGGCGCCCCGAATTACCGCACCGAGCGCGACGATGCCGTCACAGTTTCGTCGCGAGGCTACCTTGTCGGCGGCCAACGGCATTTCATAGGCCCCGGGTACGCGGACGAGTTCGATATCTGTCTCGTTGGCACCATGACGGCAAAGACAGTCGACGGCACCCTTTATTAAAGACTCAACGATGAAATCATTGAATCGTGAAGCAACGATGGTGAATCGAGCGTCTCTTACAACAAGGTCGCCTTCAGTGGTCTTTACTTTGTCCATTGATTCGGTCGCCGTGGCCGTTGATCAAACATACTCGGTAATCTCGAGATCGAATCCCGAGATTGCGTGCATTTGCCTGGGCGCCGACAGAACGCGCATGCGCTGTACGCCGAGGTCCTTGAGGATCTGTGCGCCAACACCATAGGTTCTGAGAACAGAGTCACCGCCTCGACGGCGCTCGAGGTCGTCCGGTGTCTCGGATAATCGACTGACGTTGTTCATCAGATCTCGGGTCGATTCCTGATCCCGCAACACGACGATGATACCGACTTCCTCTTTCGAGATTCTTTCGATCGCGCTGTCCAGGGGCCAGCCGAGCGCCGGATTCTGAATGCCGAGGATATCGCCGAGCGTATCCTGCCGGTGAACTCGAACCAACGGCTCCATACCGGGCGTGAGGTCGCCCTTTACCAATGCGAGATGCACCGACTGATTGACGTGGTCGTCGTAGCTATACAAGGTAAATTCGCCGTGCGCAGTCTGCACCGGTGTTTCATCGATCCTTTCGACGAATCGCTCTTTTTCCAGCCGGTAGCGAATCAGGTCGGCGATCGTGCCGATCCTGACGTCGTGATCTCTGGAGAATTTTTCCAGATCCTGCCGGCGAGCCATACTGCCGTCCTCGTTCAGGATTTCCACGATGACTGCGGCTGACTCGTGTCCGGCGAGGCGCGCAAGGTCGCAGCCCGCCTCGGTATGCCCCGCCCGCGTCAAAACCCCACCGGGTTGCGCCATGACCGGGAAAACATGGCCGGGCTGGCGCAGATCTTCAGGCATGGCATTGGGAGCAACGGCCGCCTGCACCGTTTTGGCCCTGTCATGCGCCGAGATGCCGGTCGTGATGCCCTTGGCAGCTTCGATCGATAATGTGAAATTTGTCGCGTGATGTTCGTCTGTGTCGTGAACCATCAATGGCAGGCGAAGTTGCGAGCAACGTTCCCGTGACAAGGTCAGGCAAATCAGGCCGCGCCCGTAACGTGCCATGTAATTGATGTCTTCGGCCCGGACCTTGCCGGCGGCCATGATCAGGTCACCCTCGTTTTCACGATTCTCGTCATCGACCATGATGACCATCTTGCCGTCGCGGATGTCAGCAATGATGTCTTCGATATCGCTGAATGCTGACGCACTCGGATGGGGCGTTGTATTGTCATGCATAACCATGTGCCTTTAGAAAATCCTTTGAGATACTTGTATCGGCTTGGGAAATGTCGTCGCGCTCGAGCAGGCGTTCAATATACCGGGCGAGCAGATCCACTTCGATGTTGACCGCCGAGCCGACAGCGTAATCTCCAATGATTGTTTCCTCTGCCGTATGCGGAATGATATTCACTTCCAGGGCCTGCGCTGATACCTCATTGATGGTAAGGCTGACCCCATCCACACAGACGGAACCCTTCTTGGCCAGGTATCGTCCGTATTCCTTCGGCACCTCAATGGTCAGTCTAACCGACCGGGCATCCATCTCGCGAGCCACGACGACGCCCACGCAGTCAATATGGCCGCTGACGAGATGTCCGCCGAGCCGCTCTCCGAGGCTGACCGAAGGCTCCAGATTGACTGCGCTGCCTGCGCAGAGACTGCCAAGCGCAGTCACGTTCATCGTCTCCATGGATACATCTGCGTCAAAGCCGTCTGGATGCAGCGCCGTCGCAGTCAGACAAACGCCGTTCACCGAGATGCTTTCGCCGACATCGAATGACGCCCAGTCGAGCCCCCTCGCCTCAACGCTCATGCAGAGGTCACCGCCCTGCTTTTTCAGGGAACGGATTCTGCCTTTTGCTTTGACGATTCCAGTAAACATAAGGCCTTCTATTTGTTGTCTGTTGCGCCTGGCCGAGCCGTGATTCGGGTATCTGCGCCGACGCGGCGAACGTCGACGATGTCCAATGGCATGCGCTGGCTCATTTGTCGCCAGGCTGGTGTGGTAAACATGCCCTGCGTCTGACTCCCCATGATATGGGGCGATTGATAAATGACAAGTTCATCAAGCAGGCCGGACGCCAGCAAACTGCCCGCCAGCGTGTGCCCCGCCTCTGCGAGCACGTCATTGATCTTGAGATCGGCAAGTTTCTCCAGCACCGCATGCAGATCCGTATTGCCATGCCGTTCCGGCACCACATGGATCGATGCACCGGCGTTCTCGAGTGCCGTACGATTGCTGTCGTTAACGCAGAAGACCGCAGTCTCTCCCGGCAATGTCAGCATGCGCGCCGACAACGGCATGCGCAGGCTGTTATCCAGTATGACGCGAAGCGGCTGCATGCCTTCGTCAACGAGGCTCTCTTCCCGAACCGTCAGCGACGGATCGTCGGCAAGTACAGTGCCAATACCAGTCAGGACAGCGCCTGATGACGCGCGCAGCCGCTGCACGTCGGCTCTTGCTTCCGGTCCGGTGATCCACTGACTCTCGCCATTTTCCATTGCGGTGCAACCGTCGAGGCTCGCGGCGGTTTTCAAACGGACGAAAGGTCGTCTTCGCGTCACGCGTGATATGAATCCTTCGTTGATGCGAACGGCGTCTTCGTTCATCAGACCTGAGCGCACGCCGATGCCGGCCTTTCTAAGCACATCAAGTCCATGGCCATCGACCTGATCAAACGGATCCTGCATCGCCACGACGACATCCGTTATGCCCGCCTCGATCAGCGCATCGGTACAGGGTGCCGTCTTGCCGTGATGCACACAGGGCTCAAGCGTGACGTAGGCCGTCGCCCCTTTCGCGGAATCGCCGGCGTCCTCCAGCGCAATTACCTCCGCATGCGCTTCACCCGTCCTGCGATGCCAGCCTTCACCGACGACTTTGCCATCGAGAACCAGTACGCAACCGACCCGGGGATTGGGGTGCGCGCTATAGATTCCCTTGCGCGCAAGTTGAAGTGCGCGCGCCATGAATTCGCAATCGGCTGAAGAATAAT
>CAYLSX010000033.1:6618-18675 GCA_964386685.1 uncultured Woeseiaceae bacterium
TAGATCAGCGATTCTTTTGGTCAACGCTTCTTATCGGGCAGTTCCGGCAACAGAGACATCTGTTCGCGACTGGCGGTCGCGTCGGAGATTTCCTGCAGACGCTTTATCTCTTCCTGGAATTCGGTTACGTCCTGAAAGCTTCGATAGACAGAAGCGAAACGTACGTATGCGACCTCGTCGAGTTCTCGTAACTCTTCCATGACGAGCTCGCCAACGAGTCTGGACGGCACCTCTCGCTCGCCCATGGTGCGGAGTTTGTGCACCAGCCGGCCGACAGCCCGTTCGAACGCGTCTGACGGCACGGGTCTCTTCTCCAGCGCCCGCCGCATGCTGTCACGAACTTTCGATTCATCGAAGGGCTGGCGGCTGTTGTCGTTCTTGACGAGCCGCGGCATGACGAGTTCTGCGGTCTCGAAGGTGGAGAATCGCTCATTGCATTGCAGGCACTGGCGCCTGCGCCGTATCTGCCGGCCGTCACCGGCCAATCGGGAATCGATGACTTTCGTTTCTTCGTGGCTGCAAAATGGACAATACATACCTGACCATCAATTATTTTCGCTGACTAGCTTAGCAGACAGATCAGCTTTGAATCAGCTATAGACTGGAAAGCGCTTGCAAAGCTCGAGCACCTGGCCGCGTACCCGCTTGATCATGACCTCGTTCTCGATGTCGTCCAGAATATCCGCGATCCAGTGGCTGAGCTGCTGGGTCTCTTCGATTCCAAAACCGCGCGTCGTTATCGCTGGCGTGCCAAGACGCAGACCGCTCGTAACGAATGGAGAGCGCGGATCATTCGGAACCGTATTCTTGTTAACAGTGATGTTAGCGCTTTCCAGTGCGGCATCCGCATCCTTACCGGTGATGTCCTTGTCGATCAGGCTGACCAGAATGAGGTGATTGTCGGTGCCGCCCGAGACGATGGCGTAGCCGCGTTCCATGAGGACGCCTGCCATCGCCTTCGCGTTATCCATGACCTGATTCTGATAGTCCTTGAAGTCGGGACGCATAGCCTCCAGCAACGCAACCGCTTTTGCGGCGATTACATGCATCAAGGGACCGCCCTGTGTTCCGGGGAACACCAGCGAATTGAATTTCTTTGTCAACTCATCATTCTTGCGGGCAAGGATTAGCCCGCCGCGCGGTCCGCGCAGAGTTTTGTGTGTGGTTGTCGTCACCACGTCGGCGTATGGAAGCGGATTTGGGTAGACGCCGGCAGCGATCAGACCTGCGACATGTGCCATATCGACCATCAGGTAGGCCCCGACACTGTCAGCAATTTGCCTGAAGCGCTCCCAGTCGACGACGCGCGAATAGGCGGAAAACCCGGCAACGATCAACCGTGGTTTGTGCTCCGTAGCCAGGCTTTGCACTTGCCCATAATCGATAAGCCCGGTCTCGGCCACTACGCCGTACTGAATCGCATGGAACAGCTTGCCCGAGAAATTGACCGGACTGCCGTGAGTCAAATGTCCGCCGTCTGACAGGCTCATCCCCAGGATGGTATCGCCGGCATCGAGCAACGCCAGGTATGCGGCGGCATTCGCCTGTGACCCGGAATGCGGTTGAACATTGGCGTAGTCCGCGCCGAACAGTTTCCTGGCACGATCGATCGCCAGGCTCTCGGCGACATCGACGTATTCACAGCCACCGTAATAGCGCTTCCCCGGATAGCCCTCGGCATATTTGTTGGTCAGCACTGAACCCTGGGCCTCCATCACGCGGGGGCTTGCGTAGTTCTCGGAGGCAATCAGCTCGATATGCTCCTCCTGGCGGCGGGCTTCATCCGCAATTGCATGAAAAAGTTCTGTATCGAATTCTTCGATCGATGTCGTCTCGAGGAACATTTCTAGGGAATCTCCCGGGGGCTGGGCATTGAAAGAGGCGCATTGTACCCAGAACCTGTCTCAAAAATACCCATGAGCCGCGTTTGAGAGTAATTAGGGGTCGAACCGCCAAAGGGTCTTCTCGGTTCGACCCCTACTTATTGCGTTTCTACGCTGCGAACGATTCCACCACCCGCGTCCATGCCCGGGCCAGGTTGCCCAGGTTGTAGCCACCGCCGCCCGTGCCGATGATGCGGCCCTCGCAATGCCGGTCGGCCAGCGCACAAAGATCGCTGGCTGCCTTCGCGTGAGCCTCTTCTGAATACTTGAGATGTGTAATTGGATCGCCTTCGAGGCTGTCGGCACCACACTGGAATATGACGAACTCAGGCTCAGCCTCGTCGATGTAGTCTTTGACGGTTTCCCAGGCCGTCGCGAACTCTGCGTCGCCGGCACCCGGCGGCATCGGGATATTCAACTTCGTACCTGTGGCTTTGCCTTTGCCGGTCTCATCCGCATGGCCGGTACCCGGGTAAAGGAATCGGCCGTCTTCGTGTATATCCGCGAAAATCAGGTCCGGGTCATCCTCGAAGCCATAGAAGACACCGTCACCGTGATGCGCGTCGATATCCACGTAGGCGATTCTTTGCAATCCGTGGTTTTTGCGCAGGTACTCGACGGCCACGCCACAATCGTTGAACACGCAAAAACCCGCTGCGTGGCCACGCCCGGCATGATGCAGCCCAGCTATCGGCACGAAAGCGCGTTTTGAGTCACCAGCCATGATTGCGTCGACGGCTGCCAGTGTCGTGCCGACGACATCGGACGCCTTGTCGAAAATGCCCGGATAGGCGGGCGTGTCGCCATCGTCGAGGAAGCCCGTCCCCTCCTGCGAGCGCTTTGAGACGAGCTCGATGTATTCCGACGTATGAAACAGAGCAATGTCCTCGACGCTGGCGCGCTGCGGCTCTACATATTGAATCGCAGTGCCTAAACCCGATTCGGCGAGCTCAGTATGAAACGCTTCGTGCCGATCCATACCGAACGGATGCTCATCGCCGAATCCATAGTTTGCGAGAGCCTCACCTCTGTATACGTACATCGGACTGTCTGACATGGTTTTCGCCTATAGCATGCCGGATAATGCGCGATTCATTTTTCCGGTGATTGCAAAGTATGGCGCAGTATATCTACACAATGAACCGGGTGGCGAAGATTGTGCCACCCAAGCGATTCATCCTTCGGGACATCTCCTTAAGTTTTTTCCCGGGCGCAAAAATCGGCGTCCTCGGACTCAACGGCTCGGGCAAATCGTCTCTCCTGCGGATTATGGCCGGGCTCGACTCGGAATTTGATGGCGAGGCCCGACCGCAACCGGGGATCAATATCGGCTACCTGCCTCAGGAGCCGGAACTCGACGAGACAAAGAACGTGCGGGAAAACGTCGAGGAAGGCATTGCCGATAGCAAAGCGCTGCTGGACAGGTTCAACGAGATCAGTATGAAATTTGCCGAGCCCATGGACGACGAGGAGATGAACGCGTTGCTCGAGGAACAGGGCAAGCTACAGGACGCTATCGATGCGGCCGGCGCGTGGGAACTCGATCGCAAGCTCGACATTGCGGCGGACGCGCTGCGTCTGCCGCCCTGGGACGCCGACGTTGCGCATTTGTCCGGTGGCGAGCGTCGCCGCGTTGCGCTTTGTCGCCTACTGCTTTCCGAGCCGGATATGTTATTGCTCGACGAACCGACCAACCACCTCGATGCCGAGTCTGTTGCCTGGCTCGAACGCTTTTTGGAAGAATATCCCGGCACGGTCATCGCCGTGACCCACGATCGTTACTTCCTCGACAATGTCGCCGGCTGGATCCTGGAGCTGGATAGAGGCTATGGCATCCCCTGGGAAGGCAACTACTCGTCCTGGTTGCAACAAAAAGAGTTGCGGCTCGCCCAGGAACAGTCCAGCGAGAAGGCGAGGCAGAAATCCATCAAGTCTGAACTGGAGTGGGTTCGCACCAATCCTAAGGGCCGCCAGGCCAAGTCCAAGGCACGCCTCAAACAGTTTGAGGAATTGTCATCGCCGGCCTATCAACAGCGCAACGAGACTAACGAAATCTACATTCCGCCCGGCCCCAGGCTAGGTGATCTCGTCATCGAAGTGAGCAATGTGCGCAAGGGCTTCGCCGAGAAGTTACTGATGGACGACCTGAGCTTCATATTGCCGCCCGGCGGCATCGCCGGGATCATCGGACCGAACGGTGCCGGCAAGACGACATTGTTTCGAATGATTACGGGCACAGAGCAGGCCGATTCGGGCTCGATACGACTGGGGGACAGTGTGGTCGTAGCCAGCGTCGATCAGTCGCGTGACAGCCTGGACGACGGCAAGACGATCTGGGAGGAAATCTCCGGCGGTCAGGACCTGATCCAGGTAGGCAATTACGAGACGCCCTCGCGCGCTTATGTCGGCCGATTTAATTTCCGTGGTTCAGATCAGCAGAAAAAAATCGGCCTTTTGTCCGGTGGCGAAAGAAACCGTGTGCACCTGGCAAAAATGCTGAGGGCAGGCTGCAACCTGCTATTGCTCGATGAGCCAACCAACGACCTCGATGTCGAAACGCTTCGTGCACTGGAACAAGCCTTGCTGGAATTCCCCGGGTCGGCGGTCGTTATTTCACATGATCGTTGGTTCCTGGATCGAGTAGCCACGCATATACTTGCATTCGAGGGCGACAGCCAGGTCGTCTGGTTTGCCGGAAATTACTCGGACTATGAGGCCGACCGTAAACGCCGCCTGGGCAGCGACGCGGAGCGACCACACCGAATCAAGTACAAGCGATTGAGCGCCTGATGAACATACTTATTGCAATCGGCCTGATTTTTTCGGTGCTCGCGTTCATCTTCTTGTTACGCACCTTTAGCTGCGCCCGACGAGGCCGCATTCTCAGGGCAGGTGGTTCCGGCATCAGCTGTATCGCGTCTGTCGCGGTGGCTGGCGTTGCCATGCTGACGGCGTTCAGCTATTACAGCTACGGCCGCCTGACGTCCGAACAGGTGATATCCAGCGTGCAGTTCAGGCAAACAGCCACAGACGAATACGAGGCACGGCTGATGATCCGCGGCGAGCATGATCGTATTTTTCGCTTGCGCGGTAACGAATGGCAGCTGGATGCGCGACTCATCAGCTGGAAGCCACCGGTAACCATCCTCGGCCTCGACCCTATCTATCGGCTCGAACGATTGAGTGGCCGTTTCTCCGACATTGAGCGTGAGCGAGCCGAAGTTCGGACTGTGTACGCCCTGGCGCCGGACTCATACCTGGATATCTGGGTTGTCGCCAGGCAATTCCCCTTGCTGACTCCCGGGGTGGACGCGCATTACGGCTCTGCGACCTACGTGCCAATGTCTGATGGCGCAAGATTTGAGGTCTCCTTAAGCCGCGACGCGTTGAAGGCGCGGCCGGTTAATGATGCGGCCGTGAAGGCCGTGGGCAACTGGGGAACCGTCGCCGATTAAAAAGTGTCAGTAACAGCAGGCACTTACGAATTTCATTGCTGGGTTATGTTCAAGCAAACCAGCTGAGGTTGAGACTGAGGATATACTGCTAAGACGCTGTATGGCCTTGTATTAGATCGAGGTGGCAGCTTAAAAATAGAAGAACGATGGCAATAGTAATTGAGCGAAATCAGGGGCTTAGGCAGGAGACCGACGAGCAATTCGGTCTTGAGTGCCCATATTGCGGTGTCTATGCGCACATGACGCCGCAATCCGTACCCAATACCGCCACGCTGCTGGAGGACAAGCCGAAGCATGTCGGGCTCGTCTACCAGTGCGATGCCTGCCGTGCGCCCATTTTTCTTCGTTTCGCCGTCAAGGAATACAAGGAAGACGGCATTGAGCTTTACCGGAATTTCATCGAACTCGAGAGACCGAAGGAAAAGTTTCCGTTCTCGTATCTGCCGAAGCACACAGAAATCCTCTTCAGAGAAGCGCTGTCCTGTTACTCCAACAATAACTTTAATGCGTTTGCATCGATGTGCCGGCGGGCAGCCGCAAGTTCATTTTCCGCAATGGGCGATAGCGGCAAGTTGAGGGCATTTGACGAGGTAATGAGCGCGCAGGATATCGCGGAGATTGATGACAACAGTTTTGCCCCGATCAAGAAAGTCCTGTTCGAAGCGACCGAAGAGGAAGAGCTGCCTATACTCAACCGCGCACAAGCCGGCGTTTTGCTCGAAGTGCTCAAAGACATGTTTTATCAATGCTTCGTGCGCCGCGGAAAACTGACACGAGCCATCAAGGTTAGGCGGTTTTTCGTGCAGGAAGCCAACGGCGGTTTGAGGCCGACCGCGTAGGATTATTCTAGGAAATCGCCACCCGGGCGTTTCTGAAAATTCGCATCCAGGCACCATCGTCACCCCAATCTTCGGGATGCCAGGAGTTTTGCGTTGTTCTCGCCACTCTTTCCGGGTGCGGCATCATGATTGTCACGCGACCGTCCTCATTGCTGAGGCCGCAGATTCCATCGACGGAGCCGTTTGGATTAGCAGGATATTTCTCGGCAACCTCGCCGTAATTGTCGATGTAGCGCAGGGCAATCAGTGACTCGGCAATCGCCTGGTCCGTTGTATTGAAAAATACTGCCCGGCCTTCCCCGTGCGATGTCGCGATCGGTATGCGGCACCCTGCCATGCCCTGCAGGAAAATTGATTGGTTGTCACTGACTTCGACAAGGCTGAGCCGGGCTTCGAACTGCTCCGACTTGTTGCGCAGGAAGTTCGGCCAGTACGCGGAGCCCGGAATCAACTCGCGCAAGTGCGACAACATCTGACAGCCATTACAAACGCCAAGCGTAAAACTGTCTCCCCGCGCAAAAAATTTCGCGAACTGGTCATGCGTGCGCGCATGGTAAAGAATCGATTTCGCCCAGCCGCCGCCTGCGCCGAGCACGTCGCCAAAAGAAAATCCGCCGCAGGCAACTATGCCTTGATAATCGCCTAGATCGTCCCTGCCTTCGAGCAAATCGCTCATATGCACGTCAAACGCGTCGAAACCGGCGCGCATGAAGGCGGCCGCCATCTCGTACTGACTGTTTACGCCCTGCTCCCTGAGGATTGCGACGCGTGGTCTCGCCCCGCCGACGAACGGCGCCGCAATATCGTGGCATGGATCGAAGTTGAGATGAACATCCAGGCCAGGATCGTCGCCGTCGAGAATACGGTCATACTCTTCCAGTGCTGTTGCCGGGTTGTCGCGCAAAGACTGCAGCCGATAGCTCGTTTCCGACCATGCTCTTTGCAGGGCGATACGATCCAGCTGCAACAGGACAGCTCCGTCTCTCGAGATGATCAGTTCATCGTCAGAATCGACCCTGCCGACCGCAATGGCATTCGTGTTGTGCCTACTGAGGACTGCCATGACTTTCGTAAGATGGCTGTCCGCCACCTGTAATACGGCGCCGAGTTCCTCATTGAATAGCTGTGCCAGCACCTCCGCGTCAGAGCCGCCGATATTGAGCGAGGCGCCGAGCCGTCCGGCAAACATCATCTCGACGACACAGGCCAAAAGCCCGCCGTCTGAGCGGTCGTGGTAGGCAAGTATCAGGCGCTTTTCTCTAAGTTCTTGAATTACCTTGAAAAACTGCAACAGACGTGCTGGATTGTCGAGGTCGGGCGTCTCACCACCCGAACGTGACCAGGTCTGCGCCAGACAAGAGCCGCCCAGCCTGTTTGCGCCCGTGCCGAGATCGATCAGCAATAGACTGCTGGCTTCGTCGGTGCGCTGCAAAGCGGGGGTCAGGTGACAGCGTACGTCGCTGACCGGGGCAAATGCCGAAACGATCAGGGACACCGGGGCGACGACCTGATACTCGCCGTTGTCATCCTGCCAGCGGGTGCGAAGGGAAAGTGAATCTTTTCCGACCGGAATCGCGAGACCTAACTCACGGCATAGCACATGACCGACCGCTTTGACGGTGTCGAATAAGTTGGCGTCCTCGCCCGGATGTCCTGCGGCGGCCATCCAGTTCGCCGACAGCCTGATCTTGCGAATATCGTCAATCGCTGCCGCCGCGATGTTGGTAACGGCTTCGCCGACGGCCATGCGGCCTGAAGCCGGGGCATTCATCGTCGCGAGCGGGGTTCGCTCGCCCATCGACATCGCTTCACCGCTTACGCTTTCATAACTGCTTGCGGTAATCGCAACATCACTAACAGGAATCTGCCACCGGCCGACCAGTTGATCTCTGACACAAAGTCCACCAACCGTGCGATCACCGATATGAATGAGAAAAGACTTGTCGGCAACTGCCGGGAATCGCAGCACGCGATAGATGGCCTCCTCGAGTTCGATGCCATCGAGATTCAAATCCTTTGTAGCTGACGGCAAGCGCACGACGTTGCGCGTCGTCTTCGGCGTTTTTCCCAGCAGCATGTCCATCGGCATGTCGACGATTCGAATGTCAAACTCGCGGTCAGAGACGACCAGCGTCCTGTCGTCGGTCAGGGTGCCGATGATGGCGCACGGGCAGCGCTCGCGGTCGCATAGTGTCGAGAATTCCTCGACGCGATCGTCGGCAATAATGACGACATATCGCTCCTGTGCCTCATTGCACCAAATTGCCATTGGCGACATGCCCGGCTCTGCGTTCGGCACATCGCGTAACTCGACTCTCGCACCAAGATGACTATGGTCGACCGCCTCCGGCACGGCATTGGACAATCCACCCGCGCCCACGTCATGTATGAGCAGGATCGGATTTTGTTTGCCCATGGCCCAGCAACGATCGATGACTTCCTGGGCGCGACGCTCGATTTCGGGATTGCCGCGTTGCACGGACGCGAAGTCGAGGTCCTCGTGACTGCTACCACTCGCGAGACTCGATGCCGCGCCTCCGCCAAGCCCGATCAGCATGGCCGGGCCGCCGATCACCACCAGCCTGGCACCGACCGGCACATCGATCTTCAACGCGTGCTCGTCGCGAACATTACCGACACCGCCGGCGATCATGATCGGCTTGTGATAGCCGCGAATTTCCGAGTCAGACGGGCCCGGTCCTTCAAAAGTACGGAAGTAGCCCAGCAGGTTCGGCCGGCCGAACTCGTTATTGAAGGCGGCGCCTCCGATCGGTCCATCCAGCATGATCTCTAGCGGCGTAGCCATCCGCTCCGGGTGTGGGAAATCCTGCTCCCAAGGCTGCGCGAATTCAGGAATCCGTAAATGCGAGACGGTGAAGCCGGTCAAGCCGGCTTTGGGCTTTGCCCCCAGCCCGGTCGCGCCTTCATCGCGAATTTCACCGCCCGAGCCGGTCGCGGCGCCCGCAAACGGCGATATCGCGGTCGGATGATTGTGGGTCTCCACCTTCATCAGGATCTGGATCGCTTCATCGTGATAACGATATTGACGATCTTCGTCTGCTATCAAACGCTCGCCCTGCCACCCCGCCATGACGGCGGCGTTATCGGAATATGCCGAGATGACACCGTCCGGTTGCGCCTCCGTGGTGCTGCGGATCATGTCGAACAGTTTCTCGTCCTGTGGCTCACCGTCGATGATCCATCCCGCGTTGAATATCTTGTGACGACAATGTTCGGAATTCGCCTGCGCGAACATCATGAGTTCGGCATCTGTCGGGTCGCGTTGCAGCTCGGCATATTTATCGTTCAGATAATCGATTTCGTCTTCGGAGAGCGCGAGGCCGAGCTCAATGTTTGCGCTAGCGAGCGCGGCGGGTCCCTCGCGCATCAGTGCGATCGTTGCGAGAGGCGCCGGCGCGTGTATCTCGAACATTGCCTGCGCCTGGTCGCCGCTATCGATCACCGTCTCTGTCATGCGATCGAACAGGTGCCGGCTCAAGCTTGTCAGGCTGGCGCTGTCCGGTTCCGCCTTGAACTGTAGCCCGTAACAGATGCCACGTTCGATGCGATCGATCTTGTCGAGACCGCAGGCATGAGCAATGTCGGTCGCTTTACTCGACCAGGGGGATATCGTCCCCGGCCGCGGTACGGTGATGAGCTGCCGTGCACCGTCCGGGAGCTTCAGTACCGTTTCGCCGGAGAGCAACAATGCATCGAGGCGCTCACTCTCGTGCGACCTCAAGGGCGCGTTGACGCTGACAAAATACTCATACCTCGCATGGATGGTGGCAATACCAGGCTCGGTCTGCCGCAAGCTAGACCAGAGTTTCTTCAGGCGAAATTCCGACAACGCGGATTGACCCGGCAACTCCAGTACGATTTTCGAAGTTTGAACGGGCAGATCAGTTGCAGGTTTTGACAAGCTGACAGAACCTTGGAGGTGGTTTGAGATTCTGAGGAAACGGGATCATACCGAAGCCGTGATCACCCGGCCAGCCGTTCGAGTCAGGACTTACTTTCACCACCCGGCGTATAGATGGGGACGGGAAACTGGGCGACGTTGCCCCCCTGCAGCTTGCTGATCTTGCTCATACCCTGTTTCTCGACCTCGTCGATGCGAATGATGGAATGCATCGGTAGATAAGTCCGGATGACGCCAGCAAACTCGGTCTTGATCTTTTCCTCGGACGGATCGACGACAACCGAACTGCGTTCACCAAACACCAGTTTCTCGATCTCGACAAAACCGAACAAACTGCCGTGGCCGACACTGCGGGCATATATTTCATACACCTGTCCCTGACTGATGAAGATGATTTTGAAAATAGTTTTGGCTGACATGGTGACCTTGATTTTATCGTTACTGGTGTCCGAAACGGTGCGGTAGTTTACCCAATATCCCTGTGCAAAACTCTGGCCGTTCATAGCGGGCTGTGTTTGTCATATATGGTCAAATTATCTCTTTTCGGGAGAGTAGCGATCTTGCGATCAAATTGATTTATGTGAACTACTCGGCAGCGCCAAGTCCTTAATTCGCTGCACTATTTAGCTCATCTGTACCCCGGCTCCGCACACTCCGGCCGCCGGCGTATATGCATAGCGAGTAACGCAATGGCACTGCTGCTGAAGATCACAAGCGAACACAAAGACCTGCTCGGGGAGGACTACGTGCGGGAGTTCAGTGAAGATGGCGGCACCATCGGCCGCTCGCTGCAGAGCGACTGGATACTCCCTGATCCTGACCGCTACATTTCCGGCAAGCACGCGGCCATCGATTTTCAGGGCGGCGCTTACTACCTCGCCGACACCAGCTCCAACGGTGTCTACGTCAACGATGACGACGATCCTCTCGGCCAGGGAAATCCGCGACGGCTGTTCGACGGCGACAAAATCCGCATGGGCGACTTCGAGTTCCTGGTATCGCTCGAGCACGGTGAAAGTCTGGTTATGCCACCAGAGGAGCCGATGACTGTCGTGCCTGATCATATCGAACAGCTCGTTCCGGAAGATTCCATCAGGACCGGCATGGATCTCCTCAATGAGGAAGAAATCACCGGTGACGAAGAGTTTCAATCGACCTTGTTTGGCGGCCCTCCCAAGGAAGAGAAAAAAGAGGAGGAAAAGGACAAGATTAACAAGCAGGAAAACCCGTTCCAGAAACCCAAACAGGCGAAAGGGCCAACACCTGCCGATCTTGTGGATGCCTTGTTTGACGGTGCCAACATCAGTCGGTCCGAGATTCATCCATCGGTTGATCCGACCGAGGTAATGCGCAACGCAGGCAAGGTCTTGAATGAATTCATCGTGGGCATGACCGACCTGCTGAAATGCCGTACGAATCTCAAGAGCATCTTTCGTCTCGATCAGACGACCACGTTACCGCGGCACAACAATCCGCTGAAATTATCCGAAGACGTCAGGGCTTCGATGCGACAGCTGCTGGTTGGCGAAGTCGGTGAATACCTGGGTCCGGTCGATTCCGTCAAAGAAGTATGCCGGGATCTCAAGTTCCATCATGACGCGGTTCTTTCCGCCATGAATTCTTCGTTTGGCGCATTCGCCGATCGATTCGATCCGGATGAACTGCAAGAGAACTTCGACAGAACGCTAAAGAAAAAACCGCTGTTCAGCGCATTAAGTCAGTTGCGATACTGGCGGCTTTATTGCGATCTTTATCCGATCATGACGCAACGTGGCTCGGGACAGTTCCCGCACATGTTCGGTGAAGAATTCGTCAGCGAATACGAAAAACAGGTCGCAGATTTCAAGAGGCTCGATCACGAACTCGACGATAGCGGTGACCGCGCCAAGATCGTTGAGGCCGTCCTGAACGAGCCGGACGACGAAGAAGAATTACAAGATCAGTCCGCAGAAGCGCAA
>CAYLSX010000034.1:0-17865 GCA_964386685.1 uncultured Woeseiaceae bacterium
CGAATCCAGCGGTCGGACTTGATGCTCATTAACTGTCCTCGACCACGATTTTGGGAAAGGCATGGCTGTAATCCTTGCCCTGGATTGCCAGTAACGCCGCCATGCGTCTCGCCGTTTGCCGATACGCCTGCGCATTCGGCCCGTCCGGATCGGCGATTACGGTCGGCTCGCCACTATCAGTCTGTTCCCGGATGCTGAGATCGAGTGGTAAGGATCCGAGCAGCTCCACATCGTAGTCGGCGGCCATACCCTCTCCGCCGCCACTGCCGAAAATCGCTTCTTCGTGTCCGCATTCGCTGCAGATGTGAGTACTCATGTTTTCGACGATGCCGAGAATCGGCACCGATACCTTGCGAAACATCTGCAAGCCCTTGCGAGCGTCAAGAAGCGCGATATCCTGCGGCGTGGTTACGATAACTGCACCGCTGACGGGAACCTGCTGCGAAAGCGTCAGCTGTATATCGCCGGTGCCTGGCGGCATATCGACGATCAGATAGTCCAGATCTTGCCACTGGGTCTGGTTTAGCAATTGGTTCAGTGCACTGGTGACCATCGGCCCGCGCCACACCATTGGTTGATCGGGATCGATCAGGAAACCAATCGACATGACCTGGATGCCGTGCGCCGTCAAGGGCTGCATCGATTTTCCGTCGCTACTCGTTGGACGCTCGCCGGCCAGGCCCAGCATCAGCGGTTGACTCGGACCATAAATGTCCGCATCGAGCACGCCCACGGAAGCCCCCTCGGCTGCCAGCGCCAACGCGAGGTTGACTGCCGTGGTCGATTTGCCGACGCCGCCCTTGCCGGAGGCAATGGCAATGATGTTCTTGACGTTCGCCAGGGGCTTCAGACTGCGCTGAACGCCATGCGCTGTGATCTTGCTGACGACGCTCAAGTCCAGCTTTTCGGCTGAAATGCGCTCGCTGATAGCCTCCTCCAGCTCAGCCAGGATTCCCTGCGCCGGAAAGCCAAGCTGGAGCTCGATTTTGGCCGTTGATCCGCTCAACTCGGCTCGCAGCACCCGCCCGACCGCACTGATCGGCTTGTCGATGCCAGGAACGAGAATTGAGGCAAGTGCCTCTTTTAGATCAGAATCTGCTGACAATGTCACACTTCGCGTATTTGTATTAGGTAAAATTTGGGCCGGACGCCGCGATTATCGCGGAATCGGGGTCGCACATTGTAACGGAGCGTCCGGGCTCAACATAGGAGAGCCCGGATTTGTGCCAACGGTGCTGTGGCATAATCGCCTCTTTTTTGGGTCGAACAGATAAGTGAAGCGGATTGGGCCTGGAGCGGCCCACAATCTGCTATCAGCTTGGGCTTGAGCGAAAGCGGAATTGACTGTCTTAACCATGCATGCACGTAAGAGAGCAGGGTTGCGCGCCTGTCGCGGCCGCATATTATCGGGCATTTCGTCATGAGTCTCCTGGGCGGCTTTCGCGCTGATCAACTCATCAGCCAACTTGCCGCCGAGTCGGACACCTCCTCCCGCTCAGCCCTGAAACTCGCAGAGCGCCTCAAGGCAATCGGTCCCAAAGTTATTCCCAAGGCAATTGACGCGCTCGCCATGAGCGACAAAAGCCATACGATGCTGTTTGTCGATATTCTCGCCAGCCAGGTCTCGAACAAGACCCTGAAAATGTACCGCGAAGGATTGGCGGACGGCGGCGAGCGCGTGGTATCCGGCACGGCGTGGGCACTATCTAGCAGCAGCAACTACAACGCAAATGATTTGCTCGATTTTTTCGAGGATCCGGAGGTGTCGAAGCCCGCACTGATTGAAATCCTCAAGATCCACAAGAAGTCCCTGAACGTCCACGACGTGTTGCAGCGAGCGTACCAACTCCAGCCCAAAGAAAAGGCAGCACTGTTCAACATCATTGAAGACATCGTGTCGGAGGACATGGTTCCGGACCTGATCGCACGCATGGGCGGCAAAGACCCGATCATGAAATGTCACCTGATCAATTTGCTGACCAAATTCAAAAGGCCGGAAATAAACCGCGCCCTGGAAATGCAGCTCTCGGACTCCAACAAGCTGGTTCGAAGTGCTGCACTGACTGCACTCGCCACGCGCGACGGTGACATCAAGATCGAAAAAGTCGCCAAACTGCTCCGAGACCCCGATCTCGACGTCCAGAACAAGGCGGTCGATGTCATCATCAAGATCAGGCATCCGGAAACAATCAAATTCCTGGTGCCCGCGCTCAAGGACGAATCGGAATACACGAGACGCTCGGCCGTCGAGGTCCTCAACGAGATCGGTGATACCAATTCGGTCAAGGACCTTCTCGGTGCGCTTAAGGATGACGACTGGTGGGTGCGGGCGAGAGCCGGCGACGCGCTGGCCGAAATCGGCGGCCCCAACGTGATCAATGCCGTGTTGGAACTCATCCAGGATAAGGATGAGGAGATTCGCCGCAGTGCGATCGAAATCATCAATGCCACCAAGGACCATACGGCAGTCGACCACCTGCTCAAAGCCACTGATGACGAGGACTGGTGGGTGAGGGAGCGCGCCGTCGATGCGCTGGCTCAGATCGGTGACAAGAAGGCGGTGCCGAAACTGGTCGAAATGCTGGGGCAGAACGCCAAGACCGACACAATCGTGGTGCGAGCAATCGGCAAACTGGGTGGCCCTATGGAAATCTCCAAACTCGTGCCGCTGCTCAAACGCCCCGAACGTGAAGTACAGGTTGAAGCGATCAAGGCGATATCGCACCTGGCGGATGAGAAGCGTGCCGAAACGGTCCGAAGTGTCCTGAATCAGATCAAGCAGTCGGACGATCCGACGATTATCAATAGTGCGGACCTGGCGATCAAGGAGATCGACGCCAAGTTTTCGGCAACCGTGCAGGCAGAAAATGTGCGCGCCGAAAAAATGCAGGAGCACACAAAGACGCTGCTCATCGACGACGAAGATCTCAACAAGCTTATGGCTGCGGAGGCCGATGCGAAAAAGGAAGAGACGGCCGCAACGCCGTTTCTGGATGTATCAAAACTCGAGATCGGTACGGTCATCGAAGGCCGTTACAAATACATCGAGAAGATTGGCAAAGGTGCTTTCGGTACGGTGTTGCTTATGCAGGATCAGGTCGTCGAAGAGCGCCTGATTTTGAAATTCCTGAACCCGAATGTCTCGTCCGACGAAGAAATGATGAAACGCTTTGTTCACGAACTGCGCTATTCGCGAATGATCACGCACAAGAACGTCATTCGCATCTATGACTTCCTGCATTTGCAGGGCGCCTATGCCATCTCGATGGAATATTTTCCCTCGCACACGCTCAGTGGCGAGACCCCCGATAGCAAACCGATGGATTTCCAAAAAGCCCTCGGATTTTCTCATGACATCGCAACGGGCATGGCCGTTGCTCACCAGGCCGGCGTCATTCATCGTGATCTCAAGCCGGCGAATATTCTCGTCAACGACGACGGTCTGCTCAAGATCGTGGACTTCGGTGTCGCGGCCGCCGCAAGCAGCGGCGATACGCAATTGACCAAGACCGGCTATGTCATCGGCTCTCCGAAATATATGGCGCCCGAGCAAATCCTCGGCAAGAAAGTCGACGAGACGGCCGATATCTATAGTATCGGCGTCATCATGTACGAGATGGTGACCGGCATCCCGCCGTATAGCCGCGGCGACCACATGTCGGTCATGTATCAGCATGTGCAGGGCAAGGCCAAGCTGTGCCAGGAAGTCAATCCGGAGGTTCCCGACGACTACGCCGCAGTCATCGGCAAAGCGATGTCGGTCGACAAAACCAAGCGCCACCTCTCTATGGAGGAGCTGATCGACGCCCTGGGCAGCGTCTCATTGTAAAAGTGTGCGGCACCTCACTGGTGTAAGGCCCTGATTCATCCTAGGATACGGCCAATTAGTCATAATATGACTGAAGCTTGGGTGATGAATCGGTGTTCCTATGCCGCGTATTGACTCTTTTCTGAAGCTGGGCCTGGCCCAGGGCTGTTCGGACGTTCACCTGGCGGTCGGCGTACCGCCGATGCTGCGAATGAACGGCGATCTGATGCCGATCAAGTTCCGTGAACTCTCGGACACCGAGCTCGAGAGCTATGTCATGGAGATTCTCAGTGACTCTCAGAAAGAGCACTTCTATTCCGGCAAGGATCTCGACTTTTCCTATGTCGGCGAAGAAGGTTCACGATTCCGCGTCAACCTGTTTCGTAAAGTCAGCGGTATCGGCGCGGTATTCCGGTTCATTCCGAACGAGGTGCCAACACTTGAGGGTCTCGACATGCCCGAGACGGTGCGCGATTTCTGCGACTACCACCAGGGCATGGTGCTGGTGACCGGTTCGACTGGCACAGGCAAGTCGACGACGCTTGCCGCCATGATCGATCATCTCAACAAGACACGAAATCTCAATATCATCAGCCTCGAGGATCCGATCGAGTTCGTGCATCCGAGTAAAAACAGCCAGGTGATTCAGCGCGAACTCGGCACACATTTGAAGAGCTTTGCAGATGGCGTGCGTTCGGCAATGCGCGAGGATCCCGACGTAATACTCGTGGGCGAGCTTAGAGATGCCGAGACGATATCGATGGCGATGACAGCGGCGGAAACCGGTCACCTTGTACTGGGCACATTGCACACCACCGGCGCAGTCAAAACTATCGATCGCATTATCGATGCCCTGCCCGGCGAACTTCGCGAGCAGACCAAGAGCTTCCTGTCACAAAGCCTGAAAGCGGTCGTCACCCAGGTTCTTGTAAAGACGCTGGACGGACACAATCGCAAAGCCATTCTCGAGATTCTCGTAAACAATCGCGCCATTTCCAAGCTCATCATGAACGATCAGTCGCATCAGATACCGGCGCAGTTACAGACCGGCAGGGATCAGGGCATGCAGGTGATGGACACGGCGCTGCTGGAAGCGATCGAGGCAAAAGAGATCGATCCTGATGATGCGTTCCGTTTCGCAAACGACAAGCGCAAGTTCAGCCGCTTCGTGACAGATACCAGCCTGGTGCCGGTACTGGAAGGCGATGCCAGCGCCAGTTTTGAAACCCTCGACACCGACGGGACCTTAGATCGTTGAACACGATAGATCAATTCCTGAAAGACGCTCTGGTCAAGCAGAGCTCTGACTTGCATTTCATATCCGGCGATCCACCGCGAGTTCGTGTGCACGGATCGCTGAGTACCCTGAGTGAGGAGGCTTTGACGATCGATTTTGTCAAGGAATGCATGTACGAAATAATGGCCGGCACGACTCAACAGGACTTTGAGCGTGACGATGCTGCCGACTTCGCTTACGAGATTCCCGACGTGTCCCGGTTTCGCGTCAATGTGATGCGACACCTTAACGGCATTGGCGCGGTATTTCGTGCAATTCCATCCACGGCGCTGACGCTCGAGGAGCTCGATATGCCGCCGCCGGTTCACGACCTGTGCAAGCAGACCTCCGGAATGATTCTGGTGACCGGAAAGACGGGCTCCGGTAAATCAACGACGCTCGCGGCGATGATCGACGCTATTAACAAACGTCTGAAAGGCCATATCCTGACGATCGAGGACCCAATCGAATTCGTACATAGCCGGCACGGCTGCCTGATTAGTCAGCGTGAGGTCGGCGTGCATAGCGAATCGTTCGCCGCTGCCTTGCACTCGGCTCTACGCGAGGACCCGGATGTCATACTCGTGGGCGAGCTCAGAGACCTGGAGACCATCAGCGTGGCGATCACTGCCGCCGAAATGGGTATTCTCGTCATGGGCACGTTGCACACCAACGGTGCGGCACAGACTGTAGACAGAATGGTCAATACCTTCCCGGCGGACAAGCAAAGTCACATCCGTACGATGCTCTCTACCTCGCTGCGCGGCGTCATATCGCAGCAACTGTTGCCGACAAAGCACAAACCCGGCCGTATTGCGGCACTGGAAATCCTCGTCAACACCTCGGCAGTCTCCAACCTGATTCGTCAGGGCAAACTCGACCAGCTGGAAACCGCCATGCAGGCCGGCGGGCAGATCGGCATGCAGACCATGGACAGCGCCTTGATGAATTTGGTCGAAAGAAAGTGGGTGTCCGGCAAGGAAGCCTATCAGCAGGCGAACAATAAACAGAAGTTCCAAAAGGTCCGGGACGAGACCTGACAAACGCTCCAAGCCTTTTAAATCCAACCATTTAAATCAGGTCGTGGCATAATCGCGCCCTTCAGGCCCGTCCAATTCCGCCCGCAATGACCACAAGAAATATCTTTGTCAGCAGTGCACTGCCGTACGCTAATGGCCCCCTCCACATGGGCCATGTGGTCGAGTACGTGCAGTCCGATATTTGGGCAAGATTCCAGAAACAGCGCGGCCATAATTGCAGTTATGTCTGCGCCGCAGACGCGCATGGCACGCCGATCATGCTCACGGCGAGACAGCAAGGGATAACGCCCGAGCAACTCATTGAACGCGTGTCGGCTGAGCAACACGAGGACCTTAAGGCGTTTGGCGTCGCCTTCGATAACTTTCATACCACGCATTCCGACGAAAACGAGCTGGTCGTTCGCAGAATGTATGCGGCATTGCGCGACGCCGGGTACATCTATACCAAGACCATCGAGCAGGCCTACGATGAAACGGAAAAAATGTTCCTGCCCGATCGCTTCGTTCGCGGTAGCTGCCCGCGATGTAAATCCGAGGATCAGTATGGCGATGCCTGCGAGGTCTGCGGTGCGACCTATGTACCGGCCGACCTGATCGATCCCGTGTCGGTGTTGTCGGATACCAAACCCATCTGGAAGGAATCGGAGCACTACTTTTTCAAATTGAGTGAATTCGAGGACCGGCTTCACAAGTGGATAGACGCCGCTAATCTTCACAGGAATATCACGAGCAAACTCGAAGAATGGTTCGATGCCGGCCTGCAGGACTGGGATATATCGCGTGACGCACCCTATTTCGGCTTCCGGATTCCGGACACCAAGGACAAGTATTTTTATGTCTGGCTCGACGCACCGATCGGTTATCTCGCAAGCTTCCTGCAACTCTGTAATCGGCGCGATGACCTCGATTTTGACGACTACTGGATGGCCGGGAGCGACAAAGAGGCATATCACTTCATCGGCAAGGACATCGTCTACTTCCATACACTGTTCTGGCCGGCCGTGCTCGAGGGTTCAGGTTTTCGTCTGCCGACCAGCGTGTTCGCGCATGGCTTCCTGACGGTCAATGGCCGGAAGATGTCCAAGTCTCGTGGCACCTTTATCAAGGCGAGGACGTATCTCGATAATCTGAACCCGAATCATCTGCGCTATTACTACGCCGCCAAACTGGGGCCGGGCATGGATGACATCGACATGAACCTCGATGATTTCGTTGCCAGAGTGAATTCCGATCTGATCGGCAAACTCGTCAACATTGCCAGCCGTTGCGGCGGCTTCATCACCAAGTCCTTCGACGGCCGGCTGGCCGACGCACTCGATGATCCTGCGCTGTTCGCCGAGTTCAGCGGCGCGAGCGAGAAAATCGCCGATCATTTCGAGTCTCGCGAGTACTCCAAGGCGATGCGCGAAGTCATGGCGTTGGCTGACAAGGCAAATCGTTACATCGAGCAGAAAAAGCCCTGGGCCATGGCGAAAGACGACAGCCAGGCGCCGGGCGTCCAGGCCGTCTGTACCCAGGGACTGAACATGTTTCGGACCCTGATGATTTATCTCACGCCAGTGCTTCCTGAAATGGCACAACAGGTGCAGAAGCTTTTTAACGAAGGGTCATGGGACTGGCAGGCGGCGAACGAACCGCTACTGGATCACACGATCTCGAAATACAAGCCCCTTTTGCGACGAATTGAAAACAAGCAGGTTGAACGCATGGTTGAACAATCAAGAGAGTCAGGCGGCGATACGGATACATCGTCAATAACGATCGACGAGTTCGCGAAGGTCGATCTGCGTATCGCGCGTATCGACAAAGCGGAGCCCGTAGAGGGTGCCGATAAGCTGTTGAAGCTCACACTCGATCTCGGCGGCGAAACCCGCAGTGTCTTTGCCGGCATAAAGTCCGCTTATGAGCCGGAGTCGCTCGAGGGCCGTCTCGTTATCGCGGTAGCAAACCTGCAGGCAAGAAAAATGCGCTTTGGCGTATCTGAAGGTATGGTTCTGGCTGCCGGACCGGGTGGCGAAGATATTTTTCTGTTGTCGCCGGACGACGGCGCGGAACCAGGCATGCGGGTGAAATAGCGAGACGCGCATGTCTGATTTGATCCTCATCCTGGTCGGCACCGTACTCGTTAACAATTTTGTGCTGGTCCGCTTTTTGGGGCTTTGCCCGTTCATGGGCGTGTCGAGAAACCTTGAGGCGGCGTTCGGCATGTCGCTGGCGACGGCATTCGTACTCACGCTTTCGTCCGCTGTCAGCTACTTGCTTCACGAATACCTGCTCGTGCCGCTCGAGCTCGGCTACTTGCGGACCATCAGCTTCATCTTGGTCATCGCGGTCAGTGTGCAATTCACCGAAATCATGGTCAGGCGATTAAGCCCCCTGCTCGATCAGGTGCTTGGAATTTTCATTCCCCTGATCGCCACGAATTGCGCCGTGCTCGGCGTCGCCCTCCTGAATGTTCAGCAAGCCAAGGGTTTCGTGCAGTCGGTATTCTTCGGTTTCGGCGCGGCGATGGGATTCGCTCTGGTCATCGTCCTGTTTGCCGCCATTCGCGAACGCCTAGATGTTGCCGATATTCCATTGCCGTTTCGCGGCATGGCGATTGCGCTGATGACGGCAGGAATGATGTCGCTCGCATTCATGGGTTTTTCCGGAATGGCCCGACCCTGAGGTCATGTGGATCGCAGTCATAACGATAACCGGCATCGCGCTCATCGCTGGCGTCGGCTTGAGCTATGCGTCGAGGCGATTGCCGCCGAATGACGATGACCTGGTCTCGAAGGTCAACGATTTGTTACCACAGACGCAGTGCGCCCAGTGCGGATACCCGGGGTGCCGGCCCTACGCCGCGGCAATCGCAAACGAAGCGGCCCCGATCAACCTGTGTCCGCCGGGTGGCGAAGATACGGTCCAGCGTCTGGCAACACTGCTGGGTCGCGATGTGTTGCCGCTCGTCGACGTCGCGCAGGCCAAGATGAGCGAGTCGGTCGCGTTTATCGACGAAGCATTGTGCATCGGATGCACCCATTGCAGAGACGTTTGCCCGGTGGATGCCATCGTCGGCGCACACCAGTTCATGCATACCATTCTTGCCGACGAATGCACCGGATGCGAGTTGTGTGTGCCACGTTGCCCCGTTGACTGCATTCAAATGAAGCCCGCGGCATGAGCGCGCCAACCTTTGATCTCGGGACACTGCATGGGGGTCTGCGCCTGCCTATCCTGAAAGATGAGTCGACTGCCCAGGTCATACAGCACGTGCCAGTACCGTCTCAGCTGGTACTACCTCTGGCCCAACATGCCGGCGAGCCTGCTCACCCGGTAGTGAGCATCGGTGAAATGGTTCTAAAAGGACAGCTCATCGCCGACACCGACGGCATCATCAGTGCCCCGGTGCATGCCTCGTCGTCCGGCAAAATTGTCGCGATCGAGCCGTGGCCTGTTTCCAGACGCTTAGGTGAGAACGCGCCCTGCATCGTCATCGAGTGCGACGGCCTCGACAGGGCGGTGCATTTATCTGAACCCATCGTGCCATTCGAGAAGCAGAGTCCGAGCACATTGTTTCAGAAAGTTTTGCACGGCGGCATCGTCGGCCTGGGCGGCGCCGTTTTTCCGACCGCACACAAACTGATGGAAGCGACGACTGAGGACCTTGAACACCTCATAATTAATGGCGTCGAATGTGAGTCCTATATCAGCTGCGATGACATGCTGATGCGCGAGCACGCCATGGCGGTGGTCGTCGGCGCGCAAATTCTTCTGCACGCATTGCGACTGGATCACTGTTTCATCGCCGTCGAAAGCGACAAGCCCGAGGCGATCCACGCACTGGCTGATGCACTGACCGAAGTCCAGGATGATCGAATCGCTGTAAAACAGATTCCGACTATCTATCCCTCCGGCGCCGAAGACCAGGTCGTACAACTGGTCACACGCAAGGAAGTGCCAACCGGCGGCTTGCCGACCGACGTCGGTTGCCTGGTGCAAAACGTTGGCACTGCGGCGGCTGTTTACGACTGGATATGTCAGGGCGTGCCGCTGATTTCCAGGATCACGACGGTGACCGGGGACGGCGTCGCCGCGCCGATGAACGTCAAAGCGCGGATCGGCACAACGGTCGCAGATGTGGTCAATTTCATCGGTGGTTACACGGAACGGGCGAATCAACTGATCATCGGCGGGCCGATGACCGGCAAATCGGTCGGCACCGATCGCGTGCCGGTCGTCAAGGCCACTAATTGCATCCTCGTGTTGTCCGAGACTCCGCCGATTGGCGCCGAAAGACCCTGCATCCGTTGTGGCAATTGTGCGCAAGTCTGTCCGGTACTCTTGCTGCCGCAACAGTTGTACTGGTACGCCTGCGCGGACAACGAGGCGAAGTTGCGTTCGTATGGCCTGACGGACTGCATCGAATGCGGATGTTGTGACCTGGTTTGTCCCAGCCATATCCCTTTGACTGCCGACTTTCGAAGTGCCAAATTGCGCATGCGAGAGCTGGCGGACGAAAAAGCCAGGGCCGAGCGCGCCAAACAACGATTCGAAACACGCACGGTACGCCTGGAGCGGGAACAGTTGCAGCGCGCACAGGAACTGATGAAGCAAAAAGAACAGGTGAAAAAGGCCGGGCCGCAAGCGATCGAAGACATACTCGAACGGTCGAAGAAGCCGCCCGAAACGGACAAGGACGCGTAGTGGAATTCCAACGTCATGATGCGCCGTTCCTGACGCCGAAGGTCGATGTCGCCTCGATCATGCGCCAGGTGCTGTATGCACTGATTCCGGCATTGGCGGCCCATGTCTGGTTTTTTGGCCCCGGCATCATCTTCAACCTCATCATCGCGTCCGTGTTCTGCCTGGCAAGCGAATCGCTTGTATTGAGGGCTCGCGGCCAGCCGGTTCGGCCGGCGCTTGGCGATTACAGCGCGTTGGTCACCGCGGCGATCATCGCGTTCGCGCTGCCGTCGTTGACGCCCTGGTGGGTAACGGCAACTGCATCGGTATTCGGCATCGTCGTCGCCAAGCATCTGTACGGCGGACTCGGCTTTAACATCTTCAATCCCGCCATGGCCGGCTACGTCGTCGTGCTGGTTGCATTTCCAATGCATCTGAATCTCTGGACCGCACCGCGCATGGGCGACATCGATTACCAGTACCCGACGATCATCGAGACTATACGTTACACCCTGACCGCCGCTTTGCCTGCCGATCTGGGCTTCGACGCCGTCAGCCGTGCGACACCGCTGGACCAGATGAAGACCGGACTCCACAACATGCAGACCTTCGACGAGATTCATAACAATCCGATGATGGGATCGTTCGGCGGCCGCGGCTGGGAATGGGTATCGAATTTTGTCGCGCTCGGCGGCATATGGCTGATGTTGAAAAAGATCATTCGCTGGCAAATTCCACTAGGTGTATTCGCCGGCCTGATGATTCCTTCGGTATTCATGTACTGGGCCGATCCCGGCGTGCACGCAAGCCCGGGTTTTTACCTGTTTAGCGGCGCCACCATGCTGTGCGCTTTTTTCGTCGCGACAGATCCGGTTTCCGCGGCGACGAGCCCGAGGGGGCGTTTGCTCTACGGCGCCGGCATTGGTTTTTTGATATACGCGATTCGGCGGTGGGGCAGCTACGCAGACGGCGTCGCATTCGCCGTCCTGATCATGAACATGGCGGTGCCGGCGATCGACTACCTGACCATTCCACGCATCGTCGGCCATGAAAAGTTCGAAAAATGGCATCACAAGTCCCGAACATGACTGGCGGCGGCAAACCGGTCTGGAGCGCCGGGCTGATTCTCGCCGTCATCGCGGCCGTGTGCACGTCTTTGGTGGCACTGACCTATAGCGGCACCAAGGATCGCATCGTCGCGAACGAACAAGCCTGGCTGGAGCAAAGCCTGAAGCCCGCGCTCGCCGGCGTCGAGTACGACAACAATCTGATCGAGACTACCTTAACGATAGCCTTGCCGCATGAGTTGCCGGGCAACGAGCCGGTCCTTGTCTATCGCGCACTCTTTAATAGCGAGCCGGTTGCAGCACTGTTTGTGGTTACGGCCCTCGACGGCTTTTCGGGACCGATCAAGCTGCTGATCGGTATTGAGGCAGAGGGAACCGCCACCGCCGTCCGCGTGCTTAAGCATCACGAGACGCCCGGCCTCGGTGACTTCATTGATTCGACCAAGTCGGACTGGATCGAGCAGTTCGAGGACAGGTCTCTTTCAGACCCGGATCGCCTCTTGTGGGCACTCAGTCGCGACGGCGGCGAATTCGATCAGGTTACCGGCGCCTCGATTACCTCGCGCGCCGTGCTCAAGGCAATCAAGGAGACGTTGTTATACTTCGAGGCGAATCGAGAGAGCGTTTTCGCAGGCCTATGAGCAACATGGAATCCATACGCAAGGCACTCTGGGACGAGAATCCGGGCCTGGTTCAATTGCTCGGACTTTGCCCCCTGCTTGCCGTGACATCGACATTCGTCAATGGCCTTGGGCTGGGCGTGGCGACGATCGTGGTACTGACCTGTTCCAACATACTCGTCTCGGCGACGCGGCGGTGGCTTCGCAGCGAAATTCGCATACCGACCTACGTGCTTATCATCGCGTCGCTGGTTACCTGTATGGAATTACTGTTCGAAGCCTTCTTTCCGGCGCTCGACCGTTCGCTGGGCATCTTCATTCCGCTGATCGTGACCAATTGCGCAATCCTGGCCCGGGCTGAGGTCTTTGCCTCGAAAAACCGCATCCTGCCATCGATGATCGACGGTATTGGCATGGGCCTGGGCTTTGGCCTGCTGTTATGTGCGATCGGCGCATTCAGGGAGTTCATCGGTCACGGCACCGTGCTCTCGCGGCTCGATATGTTGTTCGGCGGCGCACCGATTCCCGGGCTCACAATACTCGACAGCCCGTTCCTGCTGGCAATATTACCGCCGGGCGCATTCTTCAGCCTCGCGCTCGCCGTCGCCGCAAAGAACGTGATCGACCGGCGCCGCATGCGCGCCGCCGGCTTCCGTCTCTCCATCTGATAGTGAACAGGGAAAAACGCACCGCAATATATCGCCGACTCCGGGCGAATGACCCCGATCCCGACACGGAACTCGACTATGAGAGTGCGTTCGAGCTGCTTGTCTCTGTCATCCTGTCAGCGCAGGCCACCGACATCAGCGTTAACAAGGCCACCAAGGAACTGTTCCCGAAAGCCAATACGCCGCAAGCGATTTACGAACTCGGCGAAGCCGGCCTGAAGCCCTATATAAAGAGTATCGGCTTGTTTAACAGCAAAGCCGAAAACATCATTAAAACCTGCCGCCTGATTCTCGATGAATTCGACGGCGAAGTGCCGAGAACCCGGGATGAGCTCGAAACCTTGGCGGGCGTTGGAAGAAAAACCGCAAACGTCATACTCAATACCGCATTCGGCGAGCCGACGATTGCGGTCGACACACATATCTTTCGTGTTGCGAACCGTACGGGTCTTGCAAAGGGCAAGACACCACTGGAAGTTGAAAAGCGATTGACCAAACTGACGCCCGAGGAATATCGGCAGAATGCGCATCACTGGTTGATATTGCACGGCCGTTACGTCTGCAAAGCGCGCAAACCCGAATGCGCCGAATGCAGCATTGTCGACCTGTGTGAGTATCGGAAAAAGACGCTGGCGGCATGATTTTTTCAGACGACAGGAAGGAATTGCGGCAGATGTATGCCGATGCCTGGCGCAAGTCGCAAGACAGGCAAGTCCTGTCTCCACTGGAGACACAAATCGCCAAAGTCATTGAGGACCATCCCGAGTACCAGTCCGAACTCGGCGGCGAGGCCCTCGAGGCTTCATTTACGCCGTCACAAGGCAAGACCAATCCATTCCTGCATATGGGCCTGCACCTGGCCGTCCGCGATCAAGTCGCGACAGACCGGCCGCCCGGTATTTCTTATATATTTCATGAACTTGTTAAACAATACTCGGATCCTCATGAGACCGAGCATCGCATGCTGGATTGCCTGGCGGAAACGCTCTGGGAGGCGCAGAATCAAAATGCGCCGCCTGACGAACAAAAATATCTCGAGCGGCTGCGAAAGATAGCCTGAGTCGAACTGTTCGTTTGTAATAAGTTCAGCGCAAGACTGGTCTAATTCAACGATTCCAAGCCCTGCAGGCATATGACAGCGACAGAACGAAAATTTCCGGTTTCAGGCGCAGGCTTAGGCTTGCGGCGCGGCCTGATCGACAAGCTGATGGCGGACCCGCCAGACGATGTCGATTTCATGGAAGTCGCACCGGAGAACTGGATCAACGTCGGCGGTAAGCTGGCGAACAAATTTCGCTTCTTCACCGAGCGCTATCCGTTTCTGCTGCACGGCCTTTCACTGAGCATCGGCTCCCCCGCTCCCCTCAATGTGTCGCTACTGCGTGACATCAAAGCGTTCATGGATGAGCACAATATTGAATCCTATTCAGAACACCTGAGCTATTGCGGTGACGATGGTCAACTGTATGACTTGATGCCGATCCCGTTCACCGAGGACGCGGTGCACTTTGTTGCGGATCGAATTCGCCGGGCGCAGGACGTCCTTGAAAGGCGCATGGCAATCGAAAACGTTTCCTATTACGCGCCCACCGACTCGTCCATGAACGAAATCGACTTTGTCAACGCAGTAGTCGAAGAGGCCGACTGTGACTTGCTGCTGGACATCAATAACATCATCGTGAACAGCATCAATCACAAATACGACGCCAGGGAATTCATGCTGGCGATGCCAAAGGAAAGAATCAGCTATTTCCATCAGGCGGGTCACTACATCGAAGACGAGGACTTACGTGTCGATACACACGGTGCCGCCGTTTCCGATGCAGCCTGGCAATTACTTGCAGATGCGTACATGCATTTCGGGCCCGTGCCGACCCTGCTCGAGCGAGATTTCAACTTTCCTCCCATTGACGAACTGATTTCGGAAGTTCGAAGAATCAAGTCCATGCAGCAGGAGCCCGCCAGTGGCTGATCTGCCTGACTTTCAGCGCAAGCAGTACGAATTCGCCGCTCATATTCGCGACCCGGAGAACAACACTGCGCCCGCCGGCATCGAAGATCGCCGCATGGCCATCTATCGCAATCTGTTTTTCAACAATCTTCGCAATCTCCTGGGCAGCACCTTTCCTGTGTTGATGAAGCTCAGCGGCAAAGAGCGCTGGGGCAAATTGATTCGTGAGTTCATGGCCGAACACCAGGCGCAAACGCCCTACTTTCTGGAGATCCCGAAGGAGTTTCTGGACTTTCTGGAGCACGAACACAAAGCTGCGGAAGACGATTTTCCGTTCCTGCTCGAACTCGCACATTACGAATGGGTCGAGTTGGCCCTGTCCGTGTCGACTGACAGCGATGACCTGAGCAATGTCGATCAGGACGGAGACCTGCTCGAGGGAGCACCGGTGATGTCGGCGCTCGCGTGGCCGCTGGCGTATCGCTATCCGGTGCATCGTATATCAGAGACGTTTCAGCCGACGGAGCCGGCTGAACAGGCAAGCTATCTGGCTATCTACAGAGACGCACAAGGCGACATCAGCTTTATGGAGCTGAACGCGGTTACGGCGGGCTTGCTGGACAAGATTTCGAAAAATGAACAGCAGAAATCGGGGCGCGAACTCTTGATCGAGCTGTCCGATGAAATCAATTTCGATCCCGATGCGCTGGTAGAACACGGCGTGCGGGCGCTTGCTGAATTACGAGCCGCCAACATACTGCTCGGCACGTTGACTGGAGAATAAAATGACGCAATTGCTGACCCGGCTACAAGGCTGGCTGGATATGACGCGCAAGGTGGACTTTCTCGGTCCGCTCGCGTTGCGCCTGTATTTGGCCCCCGTGTTCTGGGTAGCCGGCACCAACAAACTCGATGGCATGGACAATGTCATCGACTGGTTCGGCAATCCGGATTGGGGCCTCGGACTTCCATTCCCTGCCTTGATGGCGTGGCTCGCCGTCAGTACCGAGGTCCTGGGTGCCATCGCCTTATTAGTCGGCTTTGCCACGCGCTGGTTCTGCATCCCGTTGATGATTCAAATGATTGTTGCGGCAACGATGGTGCACTGGCACAACGGCTGGCAAGCGGTTGCGGACCCAATGAGTCCGTTTGCCAACGCCAATGTTCAGGGCGCCGTTGAGCGCCTGGATAAAGCGAAGGACCTGTTACGTGAACACGGTAACTACGAGTGGCTGACCGAGACTGGTAACTTCATCGTCTCCAACAATGGCATCGAGTGGGCTGTCACCTACTTCCTCATGCTTTTGGCCTTGTTCTTCACGGGCGCCGGCAAGATCAGCCTCGACGAGGTCGTAGCAAAATATTTCCAAAAATAATACACACTGCGTTTTGGGGAAACACAAATGAAAGAATCATTTCTTGGTGCGCTGAATATAGTACAGACGCTGTCCGCCATTCTGGTATTTATCATCGGCATCGGAATCATCGCGGTCGCCATTATGTACGTGGTCGACAGGACGCAGACCAGTCACGCCATTCGCAGAAACTTTCCGGTTATTGGCCGCTTTCGTTATGTTTTCGAGAGCCTGGGTGAGTATTTCAGGCAGTACTTCTTCGCCCAGGACCGCGAGGAGATGCCGTTCAATCGTGCACAGCGAAACTGGGTATACCGCGCCGCCAAGAATCTGGACAACACGGTTGCTTTTGGCAGCACTCGCGATCTGCGACCGGTTGGCACCGCCATATTTGTCAACTGCGCCTACCCGGTGCTGGAATCGGATATCGCACCGACGTCTGCGCTGGAAATAGGTCCGTATAGTCGTCATCCCTATGTCACCGACTCGCTCATCAACGTGTCGGCAATGAGTTTCGGCGCGATCTCGAAACCTGCTGTTCTGGCCTTGTCGAATGGCTCGCGGATGGCCGGTAACTGGATGAACACCGGCGAAGGTGGCTTGTCGCCGTATCACCTCGAGGGCGGCGCCGACATCGTTTTCCAGATGGGTACCGCCAAATACGGTGTCCGCGACGAGGACGGCAATCTGAGCGACGAAAAACTGAAAGAAATCGCATCCCATGAACAGGTGAAGATGATCGAGATCAAACTCAGCCAGGGCGCCAAGCCCGGTAAAGGCGGCATCTTGCCCGGCGGCAAGGTCACCGCAGAGATCGCCAAGATAAGGGGCATCCCCGAAGGCGAGGACTCAATCAGCCCGAATCGGCATCCGGATATCGACAATGCCGCGGACCTCCTCGATATGATCAACCGCATTCGGGATGTGACGGGCTTACCGGTCGGCTTCAAGTGCGTGATCGGCGCTTACGGATGGCTGGACGAGTTGTTCGACCTCATACACGAACGTGGCATCGAAAGCGCACCCGACTTCATAACGGTCGACTCTGGCGACGGCGGTACCGGTGCTGCACCGATGAGTCTGATGGATAGTGTCGGATTACCGATCAGGGAGAGCCTGCCGCTGGTTGTCGATATGTTGAATGCTCACGGTCTCAAGGAGAGGATTCGCGTCATAGCCAGTGGCAAACTGATCACGCCGTCAGAGGCAGCTATGGCGTTGTGTGTCGGTGCCGATTTCATCAATTCGGCGCGTGGCTTCATGTTCGCACTGGGCTGTATTCAGGCTCTGCAATGCAACAAGAATACCTGCCCAACCGGAGTAACAACTCACGACAAAAAACTGCAACGTGGCCTCGTGCCCGAGGACAAAGCGGAGCGCGTGTATCAATACTCGAAAAATATGCGTAAGGA
>CAYLSX010000035.1:0-17840 GCA_964386685.1 uncultured Woeseiaceae bacterium
TTACAACCTGACCATCGAACTCGACGCCTGCCGGGTTGGTGCCGAAAACAAAACCATTTTGTCTGTCCTTGAAGCTATCCAGGACCACCCGAAAACTGTCCGTGTCATCCAGCGACGAGTCGCGACGGCTATCCGTAACAATGATTTTCGCCGGATCATCGTCGAAGCAGATCACCCCGATAAACAGCGACTGGTCTGTGAAGCCGACATATACCGCAGTTCTCTGAGTCGCCGGGCGCCCTTCGTCGGGTCGGACTTGCCAAAAGCGGGTGGTCGGCTGGACGCCGCTCCAGGCAGCATCGTCGGTAACGTTTCCGTCCAGAAGAGGTGGTGTCGATAATCGGTAGGCTTGCATCACTGGAGGCGACATCGGGGGTACGGGCACCCGCTCCTCAGCATGAGAAGCAAATGCAAGAAAAAGCAAGCCGCCGCAAGCGATAGCCCATTTGCACAATTTGAGATGCAATACCATCACGGACTCAATATTAACCGGCCCAGTGATGCCGAACATAGATGTCTAGCGTTTCATCGCCTCGAAGAACTTCGCGTTCGTCTTGGTGTCCTGCATCTTGGAGAGCAGGAATTCAACAGCCGCGAGCTCGTCCATCGGGTGCAATACTTTTCTGAGCACCCACATCTTCTGAAGCTCGTCGGGCTCCGTCAGATACTCTTCCTTGCGGGTACCAGAGCGGTTGATGTTGATCGCCGGGAAAACGCGCTTTTCGGAGATTCGGCGATCCAGGTGGATTTCCCAGTTGCCGGTGCCTTTGAACTCTTCGTAGATCACCTCGTCCATCTTGGAGCCGGTATCAACGAGCGCGGTCGCCAGAATGGTCAGGCTACCGCCCTCTTCGATATTTCTGGCTGCGCCAAAAAATCGTTTCGGCCTGTGCAGCGCATTCGCATCGACACCACCCGTCAACACCTTGCCCGATGAAGGCACCACCGTGTTGTAGGCTCGCGCAAGACGCGTAATCGAATCGAGAAGAATGACCACATCCTTCTTGTGCTCAATCAGGCGCTTGGCCTTTTCGATGACCATCTCGGCAACCTGCACATGGCGGCTAGCCGGCTCGTCAAACGTCGAAGACACGACCTCGCCTCGCACGGTACGCGACATCTCGGTCACTTCCTCAGGCCGTTCGTCGATCAGAAGAACGATCAGTATGACGTCCGGATTGTTTGCCGCTATGGAGGATGCGATGTTTTGCAGCAGTATCGTCTTACCGGCTTTCGGTGGCGAAACGATCAGACCGCGCTGGCCTTTGCCGATCGGTGCAACCAGGTCAATGATACGAGCCGTCAGGTCCTCGGTACTGCCATTGCCTTGCTCGAGCAACATACGTTCGTGCGGAAACAGCGGCGTGAGGTTCTCGAAAAGCACCTTGCTCTTGGCGTTTTCCGGCGCGTCATGGTTGATCTCACCAACTTTGAGTAGCGCGAAATAACGCTCGCCGTCCTTCGGCGGACGAATCAGACCTGAGACCGTGTCTCCGGTGCGAAGATTAAAGCGTCGAATCTGGCTGGGGCTGACGTAAATATCGTCGGGCCCGGCCAAATAGGAACTGTCGGCTGACCGCAGGAAGCCGAAACCATCCTGCAGAATCTCGAGTACGCCGTCGCCGTAGATGTCCTCACCGAGCTTGGCGTGCGCCTTGAGAACGGAAAATATGATGTCCTGCTTGCGTGAACGGGCCAGATTGTCCAGGCCAAGCGTCTCGCCGAGCTCAACGAGCGCAGCAGGCGGCCGCGTCTTGAGCTCCGTCAGATTCATTATATTTTTGCTTTGTTCGAGCTGCTCCGGCGGAATTACCTCGAGACAACTATCGTCATCGGGATATTCGTCTTGATTGCTTCTGCGCCGCCGGCGCCGATTTGGCTGGCCGCCCGAACTCTTTGATTTAGCCGACTGCTTTGGCCGACTTCGTGTTGAATTACCCAAGTACCCTCTCACAGATTAGTTTCCAAAAATTCAGTCAAATCCTTTTTCGGCATCGCACCCAGCTTTTGCGCCAGCACTGAGCCATCCTTGAACAGCAGCAGTGTGGGAATGCTTCGAATTTGGTATTTCGCTGGGGTGTTCGGATTTTCGTCGATATTTATCTTGGCGATCTTCAGCTTGTCTGCATATTGATCGGCGGCCTCATCCAGAAGCGGCGCAATCATCTTGCATGGACCGCACCATTCTGCCCAGAAATCGAGCAAAACGACTTTGTCGGAATTGAGGACGTCCGCCTCAAAGTTCTCATCGTTGGTGTGGACGATCTTATCGTTCACCGGCTACTCCCTATATGAGTCGTGGTTGCGTGGCAGTGGCCATGTTCGCCTCCAAACCCGAAAACGGCGAACAATGCAAAATGGATGACGCTGACTAATCAATCAGGCAATATGTCGCAGCTTTATCGCGGCTTCTCTTGGATTTCGATGGTGGCGAATTTGGCAGGTGCGACGACTGTCGCGTCGATATTGAGCCAATTTGACCCCTTCGCGAGGCAATTTGCAAGCCTTTGACCCACATTTTCTGACAGGACTTTCATGACCGATAGCCATCTGAGCGACCTCAGATTCGACGACCTGGAGCTTGACGAGAGCGTGCGCGCCGGCATTCGAGACGCCGGCTTCGAGTTCTGTACGCCCATTCAGGCCAGCACACTGCCGCTCGCGCTCAAGGAGCATGATGTGGCCGGCCAGGCACAGACAGGCACTGGCAAGACGGCTGCATTTCTGGTCGCGGCCTTTCAACGCCTGTTGAGACATCCACCGGAGTCCAGCGAAAAGAAACAGCCCAGGGTCTTCATTCTGGCGCCGACCCGCGAGCTGGCCGTGCAAATCGCCAAAGATGCCGAGGCCCTCGGCAAACACACCGGATTCAAGATTGCCCTCGCTTATGGCGGCACGGATTATGAAAAACAGCGCCGCCACATAGAAAGCGGTGTGGATATCCTGGTCGGCACGCCCGGCAGAATCATCGACTATTTCAAGCAGGGCGTATTCAAACTCGACAGGGTCGAGGTAGCGATCTTGGACGAAGCGGACCGCATGTTCGACCTCGGCTTCATCAAGGACATTCGCTATCTGCTTCGCCGCCTGCCGCCGCCGGACAAGCGCCTCAACATGCTTTTTTCGGCGACGCTTTCCCAGCGCGTTATGGAGCTCGCTTACGAGCACATGAACGAGCCGGAGCTGATCCAGATCGAGCCCGACAAAGTCACGGTGGATCGAGTCCGCCAGGCAGTCTTCTTTCCGTCTAATCCGGAAAAGATGCCCCTGCTGGTCGGCCTCATCCGCGAGATGGGCGCCAGCCGCACCATGGTTTTCGTCAACACCAAAAGAGAGGCCGAACGCGTGCAGGCCTATCTGCAGGAAAACGGCATCGATGCCCAGGCAATTTCCGGAGATGTTCCGCAGAAAAAACGCATGAGCATGCTGATGCGTTTTCAACGCGGAGAATTGCCGGTGTTAATTGGCACCGATGTCGCATCTCGCGGCCTGCACATACCGGACGTACAGTACGTCATCAACTATGACCTTCCGCAGGACCGCGAAGACTATGTTCATAGAATTGGCCGTACTGCGCGCGCCGGCGCAGCGGGCGACGCAATCAGCCTGGGTTGCGAGACCTATGCGATGTACCTTCCCGACATCGAGGAATTCATCGGCCACAAGATTCCGGTCGCCAACTACGATCCCGCCTTGCTTCCCAAACTGAAGAAACCGGCATACCGGCCGCGAAAGAGCGGGCCGGGCAAAGGCCGCCCTCGCGGCAATCGACAGCGATCCGGCACGCCGTCTGGCAGGCGCCGTTCCGGGAAATCTTCCTAGGCGATAAGTTCGACTACGCCTTCGACCCCTGCGAACTCGCTTTTTTCTCTAACCGGTGCTGACGTGTCGGGGCGGGTTACCGTTAACAGCATCTCGATGCCGAACTGTTGCGCACTGCGCAGCACCGAAAGGTTGTCGTCGACGAAAAGTGTCCGTTTCGGATCGAAGGACTCCGCGTCTTGCACGGCCTGCCAAAACGGCTGATCCTCTTTCGCATGCCCGACGTCATGTGACGTATAGATATGGTCGAAGTAATCGGCGACGCCGGTAACTTCGGTCTTGATGGCCAGCGTGCCGCGATGGGAGTTGGTTACAAGTAACAGGCGAATATCCAGCTCCGATACAGTGTCCAGGAATTCCTTCGCGCCAGGCAGGTAACCGATACGTTCATTGACATCCCGATGAATCGCCAGAATATCGAGGCCGGTTTGCTCGCACCAGTGATCGATACAATACCAGTCGAGTTTTCCCCGCAAGCTACGCGCCTTTGAATAGAGGAAATCCTTCGCCTCGTCATGACTGACGCCAGTATGCTCCGCATATTTTTGCGGCATGAGCTCCAGCCAGACGTAGTTATCGAAGGCCAGGTCGAGGACGGTGCCGTCCATATCGAGCATCAGTGTGTCGCAATTCTCGAGCAGCGATTTCGGATTCATTTTGGCCTTTGCTGATTTATACTTCGCGCCCGGCAGGCTGACAGAGAAGCTCATGGAGTTCAATCAATTCATCGAACCACTGGTCGAGCTGGCTATCGAGGCCGGCGACGCAATTCTCGAAGTTTACGCGACCGATTTCGATGTACAACATAAGTCCGATCTGTCGCCGCTGACTGAAGCCGACATGGCGTCGAATGATGTAATCGATCGCGGACTGAGGGATTTGACACCGGACATCCCGATTCTTTCCGAAGAGTCGGGCCTGCCGGAGTTTGCGGAACGATCTCAGTGGGAAAAATACTGGCTGGTCGATCCGTTGGACGGCACCAAAGAGTTCGTCAACCGAAACGGGGAATTCACGGTCAATATCGCGTTGATCGACGCGAACCGTCCCGTGTTCGGCGTCGTGCACGTACCGGTCAAGAACAAGACTTACTTCGGCTGCGACGGTTATGGCGCCGAGCTTCGCAGCTCGGGTTGCGCGCCTGTCAAGATCGGCGTTGCCGATAGGACCGCGGAAGCCCCACGAGTCGTCGGCAGCCGCTCGCACCGGGGGGCGAGTCTCGACGGCTTCCTCGAAAAGCTCGGAGATTATGAAATGCATCCCATGGGCAGCTCGCTGAAATTCTGTCTGGTTGCGGAAGGAGTGGCAGACATCTATCCACGGCTAGGACCAACCTCAGAATGGGACACCGCAGCGGCGCAAGCGGTTGTCGAACAAGCCGGAGGATCCGTCATAACTTTGGATGGTAAGCCTTTGTCTTATAACAGCAAAGAAGAGATCCTGAATCCACACTTCCTGGTGATCGGGCCCGATGATCGCGACTGGCTCGGCATGGTGCCGCCAAGCGAGTAACATTAGGCGTCAAGTGAGCTAATATTGCCGGTACGGGCACACCGCCAGATCGGGAGGGATCCTTGCAGACATACATGAACGACAAAGTCGATACCGAAGCATTCAAAGAATTCGCCAGGCTCAGAGAGCTGCGCATCAGTCATCGCGATCTCGATGACCTTATAGACCGGCTCTCCCATGACCCTCTCGTCGATCAACTTCGCATTCGCAGACTCAAGAAACGCCGCCTAAGTCTCAAAGACACGATCGCAAAGCTCGAGAGCGAGTTAATTCCAGACCTGGACGCATAGTCGCTTTTTGTCTTCTTATCGTCGCTAAATTGGCGGCGCCTGTTTCCCTCGCTCCCAAGCATCGATCTTGGTGATAAACGACGCCGGGCAATGATGCTCCGCTACCGTTCTCCCCGTTAATCGCCCAAACAATTCCGGAATCGCTCGCATTTCACAGCCCGGAGTTGCGATGGCTGCGGCCAGCACGAATGAAACACCCAAATGTAAATAGAAATAGACGAGCCAGATCCAAATGCCGACGCCCAGCATTGGATGATCTGCTGTAGCAAACGTCAGCCAGGAAATCGTCGCAAGTAATAGCACAGAACCAACTGACACATAACTCGGCCATCGACCTAGGCTCCTGCCGAATCCGATATTAACGACGTAGTTGATGATCAGTATTGCAGCGACCATCATGACCGTAAGACTGGGGAGCACGGACACTGGCGTGGCCATAATGCTTACGCGATAGAGAATGAGCTGGTATAGGGCGTACGAGCACAAGACACCCAGGCTCAGGCGAACCAATCGACCGACGGGACCTGGTCGGTCGAGAGATCCCTGTTCTACAAGTTGTAATGTATCCGACTGTTTCATGTCCTGTCTCCGGATACTTGCTCTGCCATTCGCACACTGATCCTTGAGAATCGGTCGGTGGCTAGCAGGTGACCACCTTCGAAATACTCGATCTGGTGTGGGAGCCTGAAACCATCAGCTTCTTTGTAATCGGAATACTCGATGCGGATTTTTTCGTTGCCGTCGGAATCGATCAGCGAATTTCGAAACGCGTCGCCAGTATGACTATCGACATATATGTGCCAGGTGCGGCCATTGGTGAGCTCCGCCTCCATCAGCCAGGGCAATCGCTCGCCAACCTTTTTCATTCCCAGGCGCCAAACCTGATGGCCTTTGTCCTTCCAATCAGTCATCCAGCCATCAAACTCGTAGGACGAAAGGACTTCGTCATGATAGGCAACCGGTAAGTCCACTTGAGATCCTTGTCTGGTAACTTCATATCCATCCCAACTGGTCACGAATGCAGTTTCGTCATCGCCCACCGTGCGCTCATACCGATATGGCCTCTGAGTATCCACTCTGAGTGCATATGAGCGGTCGCCGACCTCGGTTGTGCCTTCGTATCGAATCGATTCGATGCTTTTGAGCGTCTTATACCCGCCACGACTTGCGTGATTTTGACGAATCATGTGTCCGCGTCCCTGCGCAACGGGGATAAGCTCTGGATCCTGGCGTTTAAATTTAGCAACCCGCTCCTCTTCGGATGCGGGCGGCAATTGAGCCAGCCGGGTTCTCACTTCGGCAGCGAAGCGATCAGCATCCAGTTTCTTGTCCGACGGCAGACTTGGCAGCTGATGCTCCCAGTAGTCGGGGTATGGCGGCAGCTCTCCATCCTCCCAGCGGGCCCCCGGTTCGTATACGAACCATAGATCCCAGGCGTACATTGGGATATCCAGCGTTTCCTGGTATTCAATACCGGTATTGCCATTCGAGTCCCAGTAGTGCGTGACCCTTGGCCCGGAAAGCAGTGGAATGGAGCCGACCACGTGTTCTTCATCCGCGCCAAGTGCGGGAACGTGAATGGCCAACGTGTGTATGCGAGGATCGTTCTGTACCAGCTTCACGATCGATTCATTCAGATCATCCATTCCGCGCAGGCAAATACCGCAGGAAGGGCCGATGATGAAGACCAGTCGAATTTTGTCGTCCATCGCGTTGAAATCCGCCTTTATTCGAGAGAGGCTTTCGTCAACGACGTAGTAATCTGGTCTGTCGGTCTGGAATGCTTGCTCTTCCGAGCTCTCTGGCGCACACGCGGTCAACGCTAGTATTGCTGTGCAAGAAATAAATACTTCAAGGTTCATTGACGGAGCCCCTCTGGAGTTGGATCGACCAGCAACCATTGCAGCTGATCCGCGAAAAACGCGAGTACAACGAGAATCGCTGCAAACCACAGACCACCCTGCAGCCACAACGATGGTTTTGCCGGGCATAGACCGGCGGCACACAGCTTCTTGCGTGGCGGCCCGTAAACTCGCCAAAATGCCCACAACAACATGACGACTGCCACGCCGAGGATGTATGGGCGCAGGGGCTGCCATCTTGCCATTGCCACCGCACCCGAAACGCCTAGCAGAGCGACTGCCCAGGGCCCAATGCAACACAATCCAATAAAGGACGCGATCGCGCTGATCCCGATCGCGCTACCACTAGTGGTCGCCAGTTTTCGATCTTCTTTCATCGCCACACGTACCTATCCGCAATCAGTACCGCATTGAATCGGCGGACATTTGACCGTGCCGTAGGAACAGAAAACGCAGCAATCTCCGTGTTTCGGCTTGAGGACGATCGAGCAACCCTTGCAGTCGTAGTAATACTGACAGGCATTGGTAGGCATCCGCTCATTTTCGCTGTGCCGGCAAAAGGGGCAGGTAATAACGGAATATTCGATCACGCCCGACGTCGATTCTGAGCCCACACGGTTGCCTCTCGCACCAGGATCAACGTATCCTAAAGCCTGTAGTTACTACAGGGTCAAGCGATAATGAGAATTGGACAATTGGCCGCGAAGACCGGATGTCCTGTGGAGACTATTCGGTACTTCGAGAAAATCGGTTTGCTGCCGCACCCCATGCGTGGTGCCAATGGCTATCGGGAATACGAGGAATCCCAGCAAAAATGGTTGCAATTCATATTGCGCAGCCGCGCCCTCGGATTTACTCAAAATGAAGTGCGGCGCCTTTCAGATATCGCGCATCAATCCCAGCCTGCTTGCGGCGACGTACGTGACTTATTGATCGAACACATAGCCGATGTTGAGGAGAAACAAGTCGATCTCCAGCGACTGCATCAGTCGCTGGAGCGTCTCAAGGCGAGATGTCAGGATGGAACGCTAAACGATTGCCCGGTTATCGATGAACTAATGAACTAATTGGCTTTCGATTTGCTCTTTGGCAGAACCGCGCCGCTGTGCGTTTCGCCTCGCCCCCGGGCGAGTTCGATCTGACGCCTTCGTTCTTCCAGCCGCTCCGCTCTCTCATCGTCGAGCTCATTAATGCATTTCGGGCAAGATACGCCTTCCCGATAGTCCGGCGATTTCAGTTCTTGACTACTTAGCGGCCGCCGGCAGGCATGGCACTGCACGTACCCTCCTTCCGCCAGGTCGCGATCGACGGCGACCCTGCTGTCAAATACGAAACACTCGCCATTCCAGCGATTGTCTTTTTCCGAAACATGCTCCAGGTAGTTGAGAATACCGCCCTGCAGCTGGCTAACGTTTTTGAAGCCGAGTTCGAGCATCAGGGCAGTTGCTTTCTCACAGCGAATGCCACCGGTACAGAACATCGCCAATGGCCGGTCCTTGTCGGATTTTGTGAGTGTCTCCGCAAACTTGGGAAATTGGCGGAAGCTGTCGGTGCCCGGGTCGATAGCATTTGGAAAAGTCCCTACTTCGACTTCGTAATGGTTGCGGGTATCGATCACCAGCGTGTCGGGATTAGTAATGAGCTCATTCCACTCCCGCGGAGATATGTGCTTGCCGGTCGAATCATGCGGCTTGATGTCGGGACGGCCGAGCGTGACGATCTCTTTTTTCAATCGCACGCGCATACGACGAAACGGGGCCTCGCCCGCGTCCGTCCAGCGCGCCTCGATCGGCATCTCGAGCCCGAGTGTATCCTCAAGCCAGGCAAATACAGCCTGCAGCGCGTCGCGACTGCCGGCTAGCGTGCCGTTGACGCCCTCACTGGCAACGAGGATCGTACCGAGCAAGCCGTTCTCGGCACATAGTGATTGCAACTTCGTGCAAGTGGCTTGCGGGTCCTCTAGATCGAAAAACCGGTAGAAGGACACGACCTTCAAAGCGCTCAATCTCCTTCCGGTTCGGAAAAGGTCAGCGACAAAATACTGTGGCGGATTTCCTCGCCCAAGACGAGCCTTGCGTCTTCACCAATACTGGTGATGTCCTCGTCAAACTCGAGCAGACCGCTGCTATTTCTTCGCAAGACATTTTGCTCGCGCAGCTTGCGAATAAAATCCTGAAACAGTGACCGGTCAAAAAAGTCCGGCGAATTCAGACCATAGATCATCGACAAGCGCTGCGCGCTTTGCTGGCAGAGTTTTTCGAGCCGCGCTCGCGTCAATACGCCGGAACCATTCTTGACGAGCAGGGATATGACCAGATAGAAACGCTGCAACATCGGCACCATCGATTGCCCCAGCATCAGTAGTTGATACGCCTTGCCCGATCCGGCCGGCGGACGAATTAACTCCTTGCCGTCCTTGCTGCGGGTGAGAATATCGAGATCGAGAAGTGCTTTGATACCGGCCGTTGTTACGTCGTCGATATCCTCGTAGTCCCACTTGAGGCGAAGCTCCTCCTTCATGAACGGATATATGAGGCTCACGAGTCTTTGCAGCTCCGTGTGTTCAAGCCGGCGTCCGTGAATAAAGCAGCAGGCAATCGCCGCGGGAATCGAAAACAGGTGCTGCACATTGTTTCTGAAATAGGTCATAAGCACGGCATCGTGTTCGGACGTGTGCAAGACATCGCCGAGCTGATGCGCCGTGCGACTGACGACACCCAGTTTTTCCCCATGTGAAATAATTTGCTCTGGTGACCAATCGGGCACGGTGACCGAATCCGAATATTTAAATTTGTGTAACAAATCCTTGCTCATACGAAGTTGCCGGATGAGTTCCTGTTCTCCAACAGACTGTTTCGGACTGGCTAACAAAACGGTTGCAAGCAGACTGATCGGCGTGACGGCAGCGGCAGAGTTGATGCCCCTCATGATCCGCGCCCCAAGTTCCTCGACGACATCGCTCATCCACGGAGGTCGCTCCTCCTGGTTTTGCATCACCTCGCGCCAGTCGGGCTTGAGCTCATCGAGCAAAGGCTCCAACGCAATGGACTCGCCGACGTTGACATAGACTTTGCCGAAGTTCTCCCGGAGGGCTCTGAGTGAGCGGATCAGCCCGAAAAGAGACTCTTTTTTCTTCTCGGCACCAGCCATTTCGCTGATGAAGGAGTCACCCTCAATGAGTTTTTCGTAGCCAAAATAGATTGGCATGAAAACGATGGGGCGGCGCGGGTCCCGCAGATAGGAGTGCACCGTCATTACCAGCATGCCGCCTTTTGGAGAGAGTAATCTGCCTGTACGACTACGCCCACCTTCGACGAAATACTCGATGGAGTGACCTCGCTTGAGGATTTCGTGGAGATAGGCATTGAAAACTGCCGCGTAAAGCCGGTTGCCCTTGAAGCTTCTTCGCAGATAAAAAGCCCCGCCTCGCCGAAGAATCGCGCCGATGACAGGCATGTTCAGATTGATACCGGCAGCCGTGTGAGGAAGGCTCAATCCCTGATCGTAAACGATATATGCCAGCAGCATGTAATCGAAATGGCTCCGGTGGCATGGCACGTAAACGATCTCCTTGTCTCTCGCAACGTCGTGAAGTCGTTCGACGTGACCAAGGTCAATGCCGTCGTATATCCGATTCCAAAGCCAGCGAAGAAAAAGCACGATCACGCGTATGGTCGGATAGGAAATGTGTGCCGCGATCTCCTGTGCATACTTTCGTGCTTTGTGGGTTGTGCGTTCGAGTAAAGCGCGATTGTCGCCACTCTCGGCTTCGATGACTTTGCGAACTCGCGGGTTCATCAATACCTGATTGACCAGCGTTCGCCGGTGAGAAAGATCCGGCCCGACAGTAGCCGTTCGTCTTTGACGGAAATGGACGCGCAATATTCGCGACACCTTCCTGAAGGCGAGCTCTGGTTCGAGACCTTCCTGAATAATCGAGCTCAGAGTGGCGGGCTCACTGAATCGAAGCAGTGTGTTTCTACCATGCAACAGAGTCGCAAAGAACTTGCGCGTACGGCCTGCCACATCCCAATTCTCCGAGAAAAGCAGCTTGAGAAATGAGCGTTCCTTGTCGGGCGAACGGCCCCAGTAGATCGCAACGGGTATCAGCATGAGCTCTTTGCCGTTGGCGTTGGCGCTCGCATCTACGAGCCGCCGGAGCCGCTCGGATCCGGTGATGCGCTTGCGCCGGAAGATAAGGCCACTGGTGGGCTTCATGACGAACATGCGCCGGCTCTCGCGAATTCCGCCATAGCTTATGCCGCTGGTCGGCGACGGCATGCCGTGAATCTTGCATGCGCGTTCCAGTGCCAGCGTGTCGGCCAGGCCACCGGTCTCGAGCACATAGCAAACCTCGGCATCATCGCCCGACAGGTAATTCGAGGGATCATCTGGCTGAACAGCAGGCCGCGCCCAGGTCGCAAACACCTTGCCTGCGACCCAGTACAGGGGCCGAAAGATAAATCCGGCTACGTTCATTGGTTACTTGTTCTTCTTCGATTGCAGAAAAAATTCCCGCAATCCGTTTTTTTCACAGTGAGTGTATTACTGGCCCTTCTGTTCCTCGATCGCTTCGTCGACTTCGTCCATGGCTTCCTCGACCGCTTCGTCGATTTCATCCTTGTGTTCCATCAGTTCGTCCTCGACCGCGCGTGCCTTGTCCATCGCCTCGTTGTAGTCGTCAGCAATTTCCTTACCAACCGTTTCCTCGTCGGACGAACTTCCACAACCGGCCATAAAAAGCCCGACGGCGAGAATGATCAAAGTTCTCATAGCGATTCTCCCTTGCTTAGAATATGTGTATTATCCAGCGGCGTCGCTGCTCGCCAGATCCCTGATAAAACTGCTCAGATATCGGATTATCTCATCAATATTCTCTGTAAGTCGGTGGTCTCCATCGACGAGATGCAGTGTTGCATTGCATTTGGACGCAAATTCGATGCTGTTTTCGGGCGGCACGATGTCGTCGCGCCAGCCATGCACGATGCTGATCGGGATATCGGGCGCCGTCAGCTGTTCGAATCCACCGATGCAATACGCCGGCGCCAGCACGAATAGCCCGATCGCATTAAGCGGCGCGGCTGCGGCAGTCGCCACATGTCCACCCGCGCTCGATCCGACCAGCACCAATGATTCCTTCACGTCGCGGCATTCCGCGATGAGTTTTTCGGCTCGCTCGCCTGGATTCTCGATACCCTGGTAATCGACACTTTCGGCCCGACAGCCGAGACCCCGAACCGCCTCCGCCATCGCCTGGATTTTGCTGCCCCACGGGCCGCTTTCCTGGCCGTGCGAAAAATAGACGGCAGGCATCGTCATACCATGATTCCATCGCCGGTATGGCACATGTCTTCGATCATTCTGGCCAGTAACCAGTCACGATCCTGCCCCCAAAGTGCGAGCTCTCCGATCTTGAATGACGGAACTCCCCACACGCCTGCATCTGTCATGACCTTGCGATTCACTTCGGCACCCTCGCGCCAGTTGTCCAGCGAGAGTGCCCCCTTCACCTCCGGCCAGAACAGCCCGGCGCGTTCAGCGACATGCTCCATTCCTTCGTCTTCGGCGACGTCGATTCCTTCAGACCAGATGGCTTTTCCCGCGGCCAGCAGGAAGTCACGCTCGCGACCCTGAGACTTGGCGTAATAGAACGCAGCAATACATCGTTCGGCGCCACGCCCAACCGGGTCGATCATCTTGCCGAACGGTATTTCGAGGCGTTCTGCCTCGCGACACGCGTCCTTGACGATGTATAAGATTTTCTTTCTTGGAACTGCCATACCCCGCATCACCATCGGCAACACCGGCCTGACTTCGAGCCTGATTCCGAACGCGTCCGCAATATCGAATGTGCGCTGTAATGCCAGATATGAGTAAGGGCTTCGGAACGAAAAGAACATCTCGAGTGCCGGCAGCTTTTCGGCCGCGCCCGGCACCGCCGCCGGCAAGGTCAAGGATTTTGCCTGCTCCAGAGATGCGAGTTCGGCGTTCTGTTCGGGCCAGCGGTTCAGCCCCAGCGCATCGAGGCGACTGGTCAGATAGTGAAGCCGGTCGACACCCCAGTACCATTCGCCTGCGTAGTGCATTGTTGCGGTGTTGTAATGCCCGAGCTTCCTCAACAGCAACTGGTTTTGTGACACGAGGATGTTGGTATCCGGTCTTGATGGTTGTGGCCGGCCCAGCAGGCGCTGCACACCTTCGGCGTCACCGCGCCAATACACACTCAGCGCCTGGCAAAACGCTTCATTGAAATCCTCTTCACCTTGCTCATCCGCAAGGAAATCCAGCAGATCCCGGCGATGTTCGACAACTGGCGCTTCCCCCTTGTCCAAAAACGGCAAACCGAACTCTTTGGCAAGCAGCTTGCATTCCATCGATGCGTATTCGGTGAGCATGTCCGGTGCCGGCATGTATTCGTGTCGAAGCGCCTGGCACAGGTAATAGCGAAATTCGAGATTTTTGTACTGGGTGGCAACCAGCGGCAGATAGTGACTTAACAAATAGGAGTAGGGGTCATCGATTTGCAGGAAAACAGAAATGACATGCGGTTTGAAGGTCAGTCGTCTCTTCAACTCTGCGAGAAAGCGCCGCGTCGTCCGGTACTGCCGAGCGAAAATAATCGTCAGATACAAGGACAGCAGTTTTCGCTTCATGGTCAGGACTCGTCCCAGGCTGCGCTTGGCTTCCATAAAAGTTCATCGAGGTCCGGTTGCCAGCGAAACTTCTGCATATCGATACGTCCTTCGAGAATGACGACGTCCTCCATGATAAGGCGCTTGGACTGCCGATTGTAAGCCCGGCTGCCCTTCTCGAACGCGATCTTGCCCGATGACTGGATGACGCGATGCCAGGGTACCTCTGAGTTTGATGGAAGTTTTCGCAAGGCGTAACCAACCTGCCGGGCACCGCGCGGTATTCCGGCGATCTCCGCTATTTGGCCGTAGCTCGCGACCGAACCCACCGGAATGTCGCAGACTGTCGCCCAGATGCGCTCGATTCGCTGCTGCGTATTTGGCTTCTCAGGCACCAGAGCCACTCATTCCCAGGCGGGTACGGATCTCTCGGCGCGCCTCCTGCAACACGGTCTCTTTGTCGAGGCTCTCGAGAATCTCCTGCACGACCTGCTTCGGACCACCCTCGCCCCAGGACTTGCCCTCGGCCAGGTACTCCGCGGCAACCTGGCCGACGACATAGGTGCTGTAGTAAGCAATCGCACCCTGCGCGCCGGCTGTCAGTATCGTCGAAAGCCCCAGCGTGCCGACCTTTAGCGCGCTTGACACGAAATGTAACGCCCACACGGTACCCATCAATGCCGCTGCCTCGGCCGCAATCACGCTGATCAATGAGCCGGCCTCCTTACTGCTGATTGGCAGATCGTAAACACGCGACAGGTGCATCACCATACCGACATCGATAAACGCTGCAGCAAACAGATCGGCGACAGGAATGGGGTTGAATGCAACCGCGACTCCTTTGGCGACGCAATAGGTGCGCACCATCTTGTCACCGAGTTCACGGCGCGCAATAAGAATTCGTTTGCCGACCTGGTCGCTCAGATCAGCGGCAAACAGGCTCGCATTCAATGCGGCGAGCGTTTTACCTTCTGCTTCGAATATATCCCAGAGCCGCAGCTTCAGATGTTCGATATCGATGTCTCGTGCCCGCGACGTCGTTTTCTCATCGCCTTGGTCATCGATCTCAATAACGGTTTGCGGCTTTGGTTGCGCCGCGACAGCGAGTACGTCGCTTGCCTGGACCACGCCTTCTGTTTTTTGCCGAACTGACCCGAGCAGTGCCTGCAACTCGTCGTCCGTATAAAGATCGCTTTTGTTCAGCGCGACAATCACCGGCCTGCCCTGCTCAAGCAAGGTCTTCAATGCCTGTCTTTCACTCTCGGTGATATCGCCGTCCAACACGAATATGACGAGGTCCGAACGGTTGGCGACTTCTTTCGCCAGCGATTCGCGATCTTCGCCGCCCGCCTCATCGAGTCCCGGTGTGTCGATCAGATAGACGCCACCCACGTCTATTTCCGCCCACGGCTCCATTGCAGATTGTCGGGTCTCGCCATGCAGCGGGCTGACGGTGAACTTCTCTTCCCCGATCAAGGCATTTAAAAGAGAAGACTTGCCGGTACTGACGCGCCCGAAAGCCGCGATGTGCAAATGTCCGTGCTGCAACTTATCGAGCATGGCCTCGACGGCTGCGTAATCGTGGGCGAGGGATTCACGAATGCCGGCGGGCAGGCGTGCATCGTCGATCAGGTCGGACAGGCTCTCTTTGGCCAGCGTGAGGTGTCGCGAACCGCCATCAAGCTCCGGGCTCGTCTTCTTTTTCTCGCTGATCCAGGGCCATTTTGGCAACTTGCCGAACGCCCGCTTCAATATGTTCATTGATGCCTTCCTCAAATTCCTTTGCGGCGGTTTCGGGGGCCAGCTCACCGTGTTCGCTTAACGTGTGCACGAGGCTTCTGCCGAGCGCATCAAATAGAAGGCCATAGGCTACCGCATGGACGAGGCCTCCCGCGACAGTTCCAAGGCCCGGGAAGGCTTTCAGGCCGTTTCCCGCGACGGCGAGGCTCAACGGCAGCGCCTTGCCGGCGCGACTCTGGCTCAGGGATAGAAAGTTTTCGATATCCAGGTCGCGTGGTGCAGCGCCGTAGAGTTTGCAAAGGCTTTGCGTCATCGTCGTGCCGATATATCCCTGGATGATCACATCGGTTCCGGGACTGACGGCGGCCAATGCCCCGACCACGGCTTTGCGGGTCGAGTTCCGGATGATTTGCTCGGATCGTTGCTGCCGGTAAAGCTGCTCTGATTCTGCAAGCTTCTCGGCCGCAAGCCGAAAGACCGCCCTGTCGCGGCGCGCATCGAGTGATGATGAATCTTCTTCCAGCATGCGATTGATGGCGACGACGAGTACGCCGATATCGGCCGGGCGTTCACGGCGTACTTTTTCTTCCGAGCCATCAGGCTTCTTCTCGATGACGTCGACCTGCCCGCCGGCAGAAACCGCGACGACACGATCTTTGGCAACCTCGCCGCCGAGATCGCTGACATGGTCAAGCAAGCGCTGCATAAGCGTCGCCTGCTCCGCCGCATCGTAACGATCGGATTTATTCATCACGAGCACGAGCGGTTTCTCCAGCGCAAGCAAACATTTCACTGCCTGTTTTTCCGCCCGCGTCAGGTCACCCTCGCATACATAAATTACAAGCTGAGAGCGGCGAGCCTCTTCTTCAGCAACGGCATCCAGATTATCCTCGAGTCCACCCGTACCCGGCACGTCGGTCAACAGAATCTGCGCGCCGGCATCGTCCCGCCAACGATAGTGACGAATATCCATCGTCGAACCACCGACCGCATCGATTAGCACATCTGCTGTGGGAACCAGCGCCTTGATCAAGGAACTCTTGCCCGTACTGATCTCACCAAAAAAACACAGGTGAACTGATCCGGCATCTTGACGGGATGCGAGTTCCCGTAATTCGGCCTGAGCATCAGCGACATCCACACCAACATCGTCGGCCTCACGCAGACGCGCTTCGATATCCGACTTGCTTAATTTTCCTGATTGGCTCGTGGCTTCCGGGATCTTGCGTCGAACGAGCAAGCGGCCAATCAGCCAGACCGCACCAACGATCAGCGCCGCCATAAAGGCCAGATAGCCGTATAGCAACAAGCGCGGACCCTGAACCAGCCTGTCCCATACGTTGAGCGCAGACTCCGTCACGAAAAGCAGTGCCGCGATCGCAATCACGAACACAAGCAGAATCAGGAATCCCAGCGCCAGCCTGATAAATCGATCCAGCTTCATAGAAAAAGAGACTGCCCGAAATCGGCAGAGAGTGGAAGTTGTCAGCAAAATCAAAAATCTACGATCGCTACGCTCGCAACCCTGAAAGTCGTATAAACTCAGACAGATCATGCGACAGGCCTGTATGGTCCGCATGAGCTAGCCAGCGTGAGAGCACAAAATAATGCAAAACGAATTTGCTGTCACATTTGAGGATAATTGCGTCCAGATTATCTCAGACGGTGACAAGGACTTCGCTTTGCTACTCGACTCTGGTCCGAGGTCGCAAAAGTGTGCGAACAACATGACTGCTTCAAGGTCCTCGGAATTGCAAATACGACTAAGCCAATTGAAGCCTTCGAGCCATTCGATCACGCCAAATTGTTCGAGGACCTGAATATCGTACGCCCCTATCGAATTGCCTGGGTTGAGCTAAACCTGGACGCGACGGAATGGCTTCTCGGCGATAACGAAGCCTGACGATACAATCGATCGGCAAAGAGAGCAGACAGTACGATGAAGCTGACAGATTTTATCTACTCAAAGACGGGCTTTACCT
>CAYLSX010000036.1:0-12016 GCA_964386685.1 uncultured Woeseiaceae bacterium
TCCGGCCAGGGTGCAGATGCCGGTGGGGCTGGCGGAGAAGGCGGGGCCGCGGGTTCGGGCGGTGCAGGTGGAGTCGGCGGATATCCCGGCGAAACCGATGCAGAACGCGCCGAACGTCTTGGCAAGGAACTGGACGAATCCGTAGGCGGCTTCGACGACGTCCTGGCCGAAGAACAGCGTGAAATTTCTACTGTCGGCCGAAATACTGAAGGCTTCGGCGGTGGTGCAGGCGGCGGCCGTCCAGGCGGGCGTGTCGGCCTCGGTCAGCAAGGCGGTGGCGGTAACAGCACCAGTGGCACGGTTTCGATCCTCAATCCTACCGACGGGCGCCAGGCGACCGTCGACAGCATGAGTGAAGATGAGATTCAGGCCAGGCTTCCTGAAGACATCGTTGAAAATGTCGGCGACGATATTATTGCCAAGCAACTTTACGAAGCAGCGTTGGCAGAAGACGATCCGGAATTGCGCGAGCGACTCTGGGAAGAATATCGCAAGTACAATGGCCTATAGGGAGCGCCGTCTGACGTGATAACAAAAAGAATTTGCTTTCTGACCCTGGCAGCGTTGTGGCTATCCGGCTGCTCTGTCAACGAGGTCATTACGGCGGAAGTAAAGGCGCTCGATGTCGCCGACGTTTCTCCGCCCGAGGACTTGCTCCTCGACATCGGTGTTGTGGAGTTCGACGATGGCATCCCGAAGAACAATGATCCGTTGAAGACCGGAGTCTTCGAGGAAGTTCGCGAGGCGGAAGTGCGCTACCTGCCCTACCACCTGAAAACGACCTTACAAGCCACGGGTCACTGGGGTGCGGTTCGCGTTATTCCGTCGCGAGCCGCATTTACGGATGTCATCATCAGTGGTGAGATCGAAAAGTCTGACGGTGAGTTCGTTACGCTGATCATCAAGGTCGAGGATGCAATGGGAATCATATGGTACGAGAAATCGTATGAGACCCAGACCGGAATCTCGTCTTACAACGAGTATCGCGACAAGTCCACCGACCCCTATCAGAACGTATTCAACGATATCGCGAACGACCTCCGTGTATTCGTTGACTCAATTCCGCCGAAACAGGTGCAAAGAATCCGGCAGGTCTCCGAGCTTCAGTTTTTCGGTGACATGGCGCCGCTTTATTTTGCGGATCACCTGAGCACCGATGATGACGGCATCACAAGCGTTGTTCGCTTGCCGGCGGTAAACGACCCGACCGTCGATCGCCTGCGGCAGATTCGAGAGCGCGATCGGATGGTGGTCGATACCCTGAATGAACACTACGCGAATTTCTATTACGGCATCGCGATCCCCTACGAAGGATGGCGCAAGATTTCCCGCGAGGAACAGGTCAACTACCGGCAGGTCAGACGATCGGCGGCGATGCGTACCTTGCTGGGCGTTGTCGTGCTGGCCGGCTCGGTGGCGATGGAGACGGACAATAGTTCGAGTTCTTCGACACGTCGGATGAAACGGGGCATTCAGACTGTCGGTATCTCGAAGGGACTGGAATCAATATTCGAAGGCCTGACGCGCCGAAGCGAATCAAAGATGCATATCGAGTCGATCAAAGAGCTGTCAGAATCATTCGGCTCCGAGGCGGCGCCCATGGTCGTAACTGTCGAGGGAGAGGCCCGCCGCTTGACAGGGACTGCCGCCGCTCAATACGAAAGCTGGCGCCGGCTGCTCAAGCAGATCTACGAGGCGGAGACCGGATTTTCGAACCAGGTCGACGTCGGTGTACCAACCCGGGGCAACCAACCGACAGGTTGATATTAAGTACCTAGAAATTCATGCGCGTCCTGGAAAAAGGTGCACAGCTAGCTAATCGCTACACGCTGGTCCGCGAGCTCGGTTCGGGCGGAATGTCGGAGACCTGGCTTGCCCAGGATCGGCAGACCCGCAAATCCGTAGCGCTCAAATTTCTGTCGTCGAAGCTTGCAGACAATGCGGCTTATCGAAAGCTGCTGCGCAAGGAATGGGCGCTTGGCTCCAGGTTGATGCATGCCAACATCGTCCGGGTGTTCGAATACTATGACGAGGTCGAGCAACCGTTCTTCAGTCTGCAGTACCTCGGCGGGCCGGACATCTCAGTGCTGACAGGCGAGGATGTTGATCTCGTTTTGCGTCCAATCGGCCTTATTGCCGACGCTCTGAGATACGCGCACGGCAAGAACATTGTCCATCGCGATATCAAGGCCTCGAATGTCTTGCTGGACCAGCGAGGCGCCCCCTACCTGATTGACTTCGGCGTCGCGGCGCCTGCCGGTAGTTCGGCAAGCGGCGGATCAGCAGTCGCATCAAGCCCGCAGCAGTTGGCCGGAGAAGCTGCGAGTAGCGAGGACGATATTTACGGCCTCGGCGTCCTGACTTACGAGCTAATCAGTGGCGGTCCGCCCGACCCGGACGGCGACCCTCTGGCGCTGAAAGCCAAGAACGAAAATCGCGTGCCCGCACCAGTCACCGCGCTGGTAGCGGAAATGCTCGCGAGCGACCCTGGCATGCGACCAAATGCAGAGACTGTCACTGAGCGCTTGCGAGACGCCGGATTTAATCCCGGCGCGGTACCTGTTCGATTCATTGGCAGTACGCATGACCATGACGACGAGCGCGTCGAAGCAACCATTCGACCGCAAGAACGGCTGGCGCCGAGGCAAGCGAGCGTCGCCGGCAAAACGCAGCAACAAAGCGGCATCTCTCCCCGCGTGCTGGGCGGCGCCCTGGCAGGCGCACTCGTCCTGTTTCTTGTGGTTTTATTCGTTTTGCCGAGACTCGTCGGAAACAGGCAGCCGGAATCTGTAGACACGGATGTCCCGGTCGCGACGCAGGAGCGCGTGCTGCCACAAGGCGACGACGATGTGCTGTTCAACGAAAATGTCTCTGAGTTCGAAATGCGTGATGAGCGGGTACGCCTGAAACGCGATACCGAACAGGCACTCGGGGAGTTGCTGTCCAAACTCGAAACGCTGGAAGCGCGCGCGGTTGGCCGTTGGGGCGGACAGACCTTCAAGAATGCACAGGAGATCTACGCCGACGGCGATCGGGACTACCTGCGACGAAATTACAAATCCGCCGGCGAAAAATACAAAGAAGCGACAGTCATTATAGACCCGCTTCTCGAACAGGTTGATGTGATATTCGAAGAGACGATGTTGAATGGGCGCGCAGCGCTGGAGGCCGGCGACAGTATTGAGGCCTTGCGCCACTATGAGCTCGCTGTTGCGATCAGTCCGGGCCATGCGGAAGCGCACGGCGGTCTCACACGTGCAAAGAATCTTGATCTCGTCATGGGTCTGACCAAACAGGGCGAGGAATTGGAGCGAGACCTCGATATCGACGCGGCGAGAGTCGCTTTCGAGAAGGCACTCGAACTCGATAACGCCTGGCAGCCGGCACAGGAAGGACTGGAGCGGGTACTGGTGGCTGGCAATCAGATGTCCTTCGAGCAGCGCATGACCGAGGGGCTGATTGCCCTGGCCGACGGGGATTTTGCGGTCGCCCGTGCGGCATTCAGGACCGCGCAGGCGCTGCAGCCGGAATCGAGGGAGCCTGCCGACGGACTAATGCAGGTCGACCAGGGCATTCGCCTGGCAAAGATTGCCAATATGGAGAGGGACGCGACAAGGCTGGAAGGCACGGAACAATGGGATGCTGCCGTTCAGACCTACAAGGACATTCTCGAAGTCGATCCGGACCTCGTATTCGCAAATCAGGGTCTTTCAAGGGCAAGCGCGCGATCGAAACTGCACGATAAGCTGGAGCGCTACATTGCCGACCCTGATAGTTTAAGCGATCCAGTTAATACTCAGGCCGCGACAACAATGTTGCTCGACATTACCCGCATGCCGTCAGTCGGTCCGCGACTGGAAGACCAGAAAAGTCAGCTGTCCCGTTTGCTGAAACGGGCAGTTACACCACTGACCGTACGTCTGATTTCCGATAGTGCAACGGAAGTTGTGATATTCAGGGTCGGTAAACTCGGCATTTTTGATTCGCATGAGATTAAACTACGGCCTGGCAAGTACGTGGCTTTCGGCAGTCGGCCGGGCTACCGTGATGTCCGGCTGGAATTTAATGTATCTCCGGAAGCTGAACTTCAACCCATTATTGTCCGTTGCGAGGAACAGATTTGAGTTTTGACGCCGTAGTAATTCTCGACTCGGAAGGTGAACGGCGGATAGATATTGAGCGCCTGCCATTGCGTGTCGGCACCGGTAGTGAGTGCGAACTTCGATTGCCGGGGCCGGGCGGTGGCCCTGTCGCATTGCTCGATGTGCTCGACGACGCGCCGTTCGTGCAGCCCGTCGGTGCCGCCGGCGCACTCAAGATCAACGGCTCGCCATTGACGACGAGCCGGCGCCTCGACAGCGGCGATGTACTGGAATTCTTTGGCAGCCGGATCGAAATCGGGGCCAGGGACGGCGCACTCACAGTATCGATACAACTCGAAGACAGTGCCTACATCACCAAGCCGCCGGAGGCCGAGGATGCGGCCGGCCTTGAGGACGAAGCGATAGCGCCGACAGCGTTCAGGCGTGCATCCGAAACTGCCGCCCGCACCGTTGAGGGACACAGGCATCACTGGCAGACGGTCGTTGGCGGCGTGCTTGTTGCGCTGATGATTGGGTCTTACCTGTTGTTCAGTGCGCGCTCGGTGCAGTTCACGATACAACCGGGTGCGCCGGATGATTTTGATATCAGCGGCGGATGGTTTCGACTCCCGCTGGGCGACCGTCACCTGATGCGCACGGGCAACTACACCATTCACGTCAGGAAAGACGGTTATTATGATCTGAGCCAGAGCCTGACGGTCGGCGATGCGCAAAGTCAGTCGTTCGAACTCGTGCTACGCAAACTGCCGGGCTATCTTTCGGTTGCCACCAGCCCGCCGGTTGACGCGATCGTCACGATTGATGAGGGCATTGTCGGGCAAACGCCATACGGCCCAGTGGAACTGCAACCGGGAATGCACTCGGTTTCCGTCAGTGCCGATCGCTATCTCCCCTTTGCCGATGTATTCGAGATCCCCGGCCTGGGCCGCCAGGAACAGGTACAGGTGCAGCTCGTGCCACGGTGGGCGAATGTCGAGGTTTCTACAGAACCGACCGGGGCCACGATTTACGCCGGCGAGCAAAAGCTCGGAAAAACGCCAATGAGCCTCGAACTTCTCGAAGGCTCGCACGACCTGATAATGATTCTTGAAGGTTACTCGGCATGGGACGGAACGATCGTCGCCGAGCCGAACGTCGATCAGCAGTTTCCGACCATCCAGCTTGAACCCGCAAACGCACGTTTGCTGGTGAACACGATTCCCCGAAGCGCCAACGTCACCGTCAATGGTCGTTATCGGGGACAGTCTCCGGTCAATCTATCTCTCTCTCCGGATATCGACTACGAAATCGGCATGTCCAAGGCGGGCTACGGTGTCGCGCAGCACAAGATTCGGCTGCAAGCAGCGGCGAGCGAGGAAATTACCGTAGACCTGACGGCGCGCACCGGTCGGGTGACGGTGCGATCCTATCCATCCGACGCGACGGTTTACGTCGACGGGCGTGCCCGAGGCACCGGCACAGTGACGTTGAACCTGAGCTCAGCGCCACACCGCATCGAAGTTCGCCGACAAGGCTATGAGTCCTACGGCCGCAGCATCACGCCGCGTCCGGGATATCCGCAGACTGTGCAGATAAGGCTGCGCTCGGAGGAGGAGATTCGGCAGGCCTCGATCGCCTTGACGATTACCACATCCAACGATCAGGTATTGCGGCGTGTCGAGCCAGGCAGTTTCGTGTTGGGCGCCTCGCGTAGCGAGCAGGGCCGGCGAGCCAACGAAGTGCTGGTGCCGGTAACGCTGACCAAACCATTTTTCATCGCCGCCAAGGAAGTCAGTAACAGGGAATTCGCAAAATTCAAGAAGAGTCATGATTCTGGCGGTGATGTTCACGTATCCCTTGCCGGAGACAACAATCCGGCGGCGAACTTGAGCTGGTCTGATGCCGTCGAATACTGCAACTGGCTCAGCGCGCAGGAAGGTCTGCCGCCGGCTTACGAGAAAAAATTCGACAAGTGGGTTTCAATATTTCCCGTACCAGGCGGTTATCGACTACCCAGCGAGGCGGAGTGGGCATGGGCGATTCGCTATCAGGGCAGTGGCAAGGCGTCCCGCTTCAGTTGGGGAGAAAAACTCCCGCCCCGTGGTGAGGCCGGCAATTATGCCGACAAGTCTGCCGCTGGGCTCGTACCGACGATTTTGCCGAGCTACGACGACGGTTATGCCTCCACGGCGCCGGCCGGCACGTTTCCGGCAAATGCGCTGGGCATTCATGATGGTGGCGGCAACGTCGCCGAGTGGGTGAACGACTTCTACACTGTGCCGACACCAGGCCAGACCAGGGCAATCGTCGATCCAAGGGGTCCGGAACGCGGCACCCATCACGTAATTCGAGGATCGAGCTGGCGCCATGCGGGCATCGTGGAGCTGAGATTCAGTTATCGGGACTTCGGTACCGAGCCGCGCACGGATGTTGGATTCCGCATCGCCAGGAACGTTGAGTGAGATTTCATGAGACAATTATCGCTTCGCGAGGTCAAACAGAGTCCCGGAAAAGAGGTATGACAGGATGAGACATCTGATTATTTTGCTCTCGGCCCTATTTCTGGCATCGGTTTCCTGGTCACAGGAAGCGCAAGACCCCGCTGCTGAAACCGAGGCTGAGACAAGCGAGACAAGCGAGGCAAGCGACGACGAAGAAGACGATTCGGACCTCGATGAACAGGGATATGCCGGCGAGGAGGAAGAAGACGACTTTATTCCCAGCCAGGAAGTCACGGCGGACCAGTCAATTGCGTTTCCGGTGGATATCTGAATATGAAAAAAAGGAACATCCCGATAGAGTTTGTCTTCCAACTCTTCGCATTGATCATCTCAATCATCATCGTACATGCTTTCTATGTGTCGATCGTACGTCCGAACGCCGCGCAAGTTATCGAGGAACAAAGCCAGGCTGCTGCGGTAGATCCGGATTATGTTCGCGAGCGTTCGACCTGGGTGGTTATCAAGGATTTCGAGCAGGAGTCGTGTTTTATCCTGATGTTCTGGGCGCTGGCCATCATGGGCTACAAGGCGGTCAATATTATCAACGAGCGCAAGCTACTCGAGGTCGACCTGGTGCCGGTCGCCGAAGGGATGCGAATATTACCCGAGGATACACGCGAGTTTTCAAGACAGGTGCAACAGCTGCCGGACGAGAACAAACGAATGCTGCTGCCCCGTGCCCTGCTTAATGCGCTGCATCGTTTTAGCTCGACCAGGAACATTCAGGACGTCGCCACCAGTACGCACACGATTTGCGAGTCGGAGGCAGACAAGCTGGAATCGGAACTGTCGATGATCCGCTATATCTCCTGGGCAATTCCCTCGATCGGATTCATCGGCACCGTACGTGGTATTGGTGAAGCGCTTGCGCAGGCGGACAAGGCCGTACAGGGTGACATAGCCGGCGTGACCCTGAGTCTTGGCGTTGCCTTCAACTCTACGTTTATTGCCTTGTTGATCAGCATTTTTCTGATGTTTCTGGTGCATCAGTTGCAACTCCTTCAGGAGCGTCTGGTTTATGACAGCGAGCATTATTGCGATGAAAAGTTGATCCGCCACATGAAGTCGGACTGAGATTGTCGGGAATTGAAGCTTGAATGTTGCTGCAGCACACGTAAACGATGCCGGAATCACGGTACTCGACGTTAAGCGAACCCTGTATCGCGAACCCGGTTTCGCTTTGCTCGATGACGATCAACTAATAACGGGCAATGAAGCGTATGCGGCAGCACGCGTAAAGCCGCGCAGAATCCAGCACCGCTATTGGTCTGAGCTCGCTACCACACCGCTTGCCGATCAGGTCTTCGGGCATTTGAGCGCGGCCGACCTTGCCAGCCGCCAACTCGAGCAGATGTGGCGTCCATTGGCATCCGCCTATGACAAGGTAATCATCGTCGCGCCGCCGACCATGAGCAACGACAATCTGGGCCTGCTTCTCGGCATCGCAGCCGAACTCAAAATGCCCGTCAGTGCGATGGTTGATTCGGCCGTTGCGGCAACACGCCGCGAATACCAGAACGCCGTGCCGGTACACATCGATATGAGCCTGCACGCGACCAGCCTGACGCGACTTGGGCAAAACGGCAGAGCGCAGATCGAACGCGTCGAGATACTGGAGTCCTGTGGTACTTACGCCTTGTTTGATGCATGGATAAGAGTGGTCGCCGAGGCTTTCGTACAGCAGTCGAGGTTCGATCCGCTGCATACGGCACACACCGAGCAAATGCTTCTCGATCGGCTCGGCGGCTGGCTGGTAGCTGCCTGCTCGAATAAGACGGTGAAACTTTCGGTCGAGTACGGGAACTTAAGCCATGAAGCGGAGATCGAATCATTAGAGCTGATTGGTGCTGCTGCGCCGATATATCAAAACATCGCGAGTAAATTGCGGGCCCTGTACCGGGCGGAGGATACGCCTGCAATTCAGTTGTCGGATCGATTGGCTCGCCTGCCGGGTCTGGCGGACATGCTCAAGGCCCGAGTCGGCGGAGAGGTCTTTCTGCTGGAGCCGGGCGCGACGGCTCGAGGCGCATTGGCGCGCTGTCGTGATCAGAAGGTTTCGGCCAACGGCATCGGCCTTATTCGACAGTTGCCCTGGGATCAGACGGCTGTCGTAGTTGAAGCGAGGCACGCAGGGGAAGGGCAATCGGCGCGACCGACGCATGTGCTGTTCGAGCACATGGCTTACCGGATCGACGAGTCGCCATTAGTGCTCGGTTCGCAGACAGCAGAGGGCGAGCGCACGGTACCGCTACCGATCGCAATGCCCGGTGTATCGCGGCGACATTGCTCGGTCAGAAATCAAAACGGTCAATGCGTTTTGGAAGACCACAGCCGATATGGGACGTTTCTCAACGGCCATAGAATTGACGGATCGGCTGTGTTGCAAGTGGGTGACTCGGTCCGGCTGGGATCGCCCGGACACGAACTGGAGTTAATCGCTACGGAAGAGTCGCATGGCGCGTAAAAAACGACAATCGGAAATAATCGGCATGTCGTTCCTCGACATAATGAGCTGCGGACTCGGTGCGGTCATCCTGTTTTTCATGATCATCAATGCCCAGGTCAAAGAGACCACCGAATCCGACAACAGCGAACTGATGGGGGAAACGACGCGGCTCGAGTTCGAAGTGCTCGATGGCCGTAAGAATATGGTTCTCGCCCGCAACACCATGGAAAAGCTTGAAGATGAAAACGTCAGGGCGGAAGGACAGATCGCACAGATAATCGCGTTGCTCGAACAGTTGAAGGCTGAACTGTCGAAGTACGACAAGGACACGCTGGCCAAGATCAAGCGCATCGAAAAACTCCAGTCGGATATCGAAACCCTGGAGAAAGAAAAAGAGCGGCTGCTGGCGCTGGCCAAGGAGAAAGACGCTGAAGGCACCAAAGTCAGGCAGTTCAAGGGTGTTGGAGACCGACAATATCTGACCGGGCTCAGGGTCGGGGGCGAGCATGTTCTCATCCTAGTCGACAACTCGGCCAGCATGCTGGACGCCAAACTCATCAACATCCTTCGGCGACGCAATATGTCCGAGCGCGAGCAACTGCGAGCGGTCAAATGGCGGCAGGCAGTGGCAAGCGTCGATTGGCTGACCACTCAATTGGATCCCAACGCGAAATTTCAAATCTATATGTTCAATACCGAGGCCACACCAGCCGTGAAAGGCAGCGATGGTGTCTGGCTGGACGTCTCCGACGGCAATCAGATCGATGAGGCGATCAAGACACTGCGCCGGGCCCCGCCGAATAACGGTACCAACATGCACGAGGCCTATCGCGTCATCGCGCAGATGGAGCCAAGACCCGACAACGTCATCCTGATCACCGATGGACTGCCAACGATGCAGGATATGAACACAACCAGGAATACGATCTCCGGCAAAGAGCGTATGACATTGCACACCATGGCGATTCGCGAGATTCCGCCGGGGATACCGGTGAATACGCTGCTGTTTCCGATGGAAGGCGACTACGATGCGGCGGTAGCCTATTGGGCATTGGCGCATACGTCGGGTGGCTCATTCATCAGTGTTAGCAGGGACTGGCCGTGACCAGGCGTCGCAGAGATTTCCAGACGTTCAGTCTGTCTTTCCTCGACGTCATCTCTTGCGGGTTCGGCGCCATTATTCTGCTCCTCGTGCTCAGCAAAATATACGAGCCCGTCATCATAGAGAAGACGCAGGAGGACCTCGAAGCGTTGATCGCGCTGCTGCAGCAGGAGTTATTCGAAATTCGCGGAGAGACTGTCGTTCTGAATCGCGATCTCGTTTCAATTCGTGAACAAACCTCGACATCCAAAATGACCCTCGCAAGGTTGCAGGGAGAATTGGACACCGTTCAAGGCCAATACGCCGTCACAGTGGACGACTCTGCCGAGGCTGTTGTCGATGAAGGTGACCTTCAGGCGGCACGGCAATCACTTAGCGAAGAGATGGTACGACTCCGGCCTTATTACAATCGTCCGGCCGATGATGCCGTCGCCGGCATACCCGTCGACAGCGAGTACATCATTTTTGTGATCGATACATCGGGCAGCATGCAACAGTACAACTGGGGCCGCGTACAGGCCAAGCTGCACGAGACCCTCGAGGTCTATCCGGAAGTCAAGGGCATGCAGATCATGAACGACAACGGCCAGTATATGTTCAAACAATATGCGGGTCAGTGGATCCCCGATACGCCCGGAAGACGCCAGGCCATCACGAATACCATGCGTTCCTGGGCGCCGTTCAGTGACAGTAATCCGGTCGACGGCATCATGTACGCGATCGACACGTTCTGGTCTCCCGACAAGAAAATCAGTATCTATGTTTTCGGCGACGACTTCGGCGGCAAATCAACCGAGCCGGTCATCCGGGCGATTGCGCAAAAAAACAAGGTACAGCCAGACGGTAAACAAATGGTTCGAATCCACGCCGTCGGCTTTCCGCTGTTCCAGTTCGGTGGTGGGCGCATTCCTAACGAAACGCACAAATTCGCGGCACTCATGCGGGTACTGTGTGAACGTAATGGTGGCACTTTCGTCGGCCTGACCGGCTCCCGATAGAAAAAGCACTTTGGTGCTCACCCAAGCACTTTTCGCCACAATTCATCGGCAAGCTGCCATTTTACAGTCCGCTCACGCGCGTTTTTTCGCATTGTAATTGACTCTGACGGCGGCCACAGGAGTGGCCCATTCATCGGAGGAAACGACAATGCGTAGCAAAATTATTGTAATTAGTATTCTGGCCGGCCTGATTGCGGCACCGGCCATGGCCGAGGGCGAAGCATCGAAAACGGAAACGATCGGCGTTGGTATCGGTGGTGTCATCGGTGCCATTGCCGGCGGCCCGGTCGGTCTTGTCGTCGGCGCGGCATTCGGCGCAAAGATTGGCGACAAGTTTCACCAAAAAGATACGGAAGTCTTAACGCTATCTGATTCACTGGTCAGCTCCAGGCAGAAAATTTCGGAGTTGGAGTCCACCGTCGACGAGTTGAGTCTCGATATCGACGCGCTCGGCGGTGACCTTCAGCACATGCGATCGATTGCCCGACCTGAACTACTTACGTTGATGCAGGCCGGTATTGAAATGGATCTGCTGTTTCGGACAGATGAAGACGAGCTCGGCATCACGACTGATTCGAAGTTGCGCGAACTTGCGGCCAGTCTCGCCACTATGCCGGACGTGTACATCCAGCTCGACGGATTTGCCGACGAACGGGGCGACGCCGAATACAATCAGGGCCTCTCTGCACGCAGGGCGGCACATGTGCGAGAGACACTCATATCCAGTGGCGTTGCCGAGTCACGCATCAAACTCGCCGCACATGGAGAATCCCCGGCGGCGGATGACAACATCGACAGCTTCGCACTCGAACGCAAAGTGAGCCTGACTCTGTTCGTCGAAGAGACACCGTCTTTTGCGGCAAACCCCGAATAGCAACGGTCCCCAA
>CAYLSX010000036.1:12116-17573 GCA_964386685.1 uncultured Woeseiaceae bacterium
TGAGTCTCCCGACTGGCCGGTCTCTTCGAGACCGGCCTCTTTTTTGGTAGTGTGTGCCAATGAACGCCGACCTGCTGGAACGTAAGTGCAAGCCTTGTGAAGGTGGTGTCGAACCCTTGAGCGCGGTTCAGGCCGGCGAGCTCATGTCGGCATTACACTCGGACTGGCAACTGGCAGCTTCTGAAAAGGATATAAGTCGCGAATTTCAGTTTGCGGGATTCGGCAAGACAATCGCGTTCGCCAATGCCGTAGCATGGATCGCAACCACCGAAGGGCACCATCCGGAAATGACCATCAATTACGGGACTTGTCTGGTTCGCTACACGACCCATGCAATTGATGGGCTTTCCGATAATGACTTCATCTGCGCGGCCAAAATTGACAGGATGGCCGCCGAGTGATCGAGCTCGGCGATATCGAAGCCGCTGCGAAACGCCTGGAAAACGTTGCGATTCGAACGCCGCTGTTGCAGTCGGCCGAACTGAATGAGATCGCGGCTGGCAAGGTCTTGATCAAACCCGAATGTTTTCAGACGATCGGTTCGTTCAAGATTCGTGGTGCATATAACCTGATGAGCCAGCTCTCTGCGGAGCAAGCGAGCCACGGTGTTGTAGCGTGGTCGTCCGGTAACCATGCACAGGGCGTCGCCCTGGCCGGCAAGCTGCTGGGGATCAAGACAACCATCGTCATGCCCGAGGACGCGCCCAAGCTGAAACTCGATCGGACCAGGCGTTTGGGTGCCGAGGTCGTTCTTTACGATCGCTATACCGGTGATCGCGAGGCAATCGCTCGACAGATCGCAGCGGAGCGTGGCGCCGAGATCGTGCCCTCCTACGACAGCGAGCACATCGTTGCCGGCCAGGGCACGATCGGCCTCGAAATCATGCAGCAAGCGGCCGAACTCGGCCTTGTACCAGATCAGGTCCTGACCGGTTGCGGAGGCGGGGGAATAAGCTCTGGCATGGCGGTCGCCGTTAAGGCGCTGTCGCCGCAGACATGCTTCTATGCTGTGGAACCGGAGGAGTTCGACAACATGGCCCGCTCATTGCAAAACGGTGTGCGGCAGGGGAATGCGGAGTCGGCACGGTCGATCTGCGACGCGCTGCTGTCGGAAATGCCGGGCGAGCTACCCTTTGCCATTCACCGCGAACTGGGCACGACCAGCCTCGTTGTCAGCGATGCCGAGGTCAGGGCTGCGATCCGCTTCGCATTCCTCAATCTGAAAGTCGTCGTCGAGCCCGGCGGAGCCGTTTCTTTGGCTGCCGTATTGGAGAATAAAATTGATTGCAGAGACAAGACCACAGCCATCGTCCTGACTGGCGGAAATATCGACCCCGAGTTGTTCTCAGAAATTCAGAACGAAGAATGAACTAGTTGCGTCGCGAGCCGAAGCGCGACTTGTGCAAGACGGTGACATTGTCCGCGTTCGGTGCCGGATAGCTCCCGGTTTGCATTGCCTGCTGTCGCCGATGTCGCCAATCGTCGAGCCAGCGGGTGAGAAGTTCAAGTTGCTCCAGATCTTTTTTGACCTTGTGTGGCGGCAGTTCGCAAATGCCGATACCGACTTCGGCGGCATGCACGAAATTCTGGCTATCACGCAAAACTGCGATGATCGGAATACCCAGCGTGTCCAGGAAGCGCATGAGTTTCTCGAAACTCTTGGTATTCCGTCGCGTGCGATTCGCGACGACTGCGAGTTTGCGGTCACGGCGATCGATTTTGGCAACGAGCAATAAATCGGCGATGCAGCGCGACGCGGCGTGAATATCGATCGCCGAGGGCAATACCGGAACGAGGATGCTTGTGGCATCGCGAGTTACTTCGCGCAGGTCATCGTGAGTGAGGCTTGCAGGAGAATCGACGATCAGATTGGTTGTTTCGTTAGGCACTCTGAGTTGCCAGCTTCGCGTCGCCTGCATGCTGTTCTTGTAAGCGGCGATGCCGTGAATCGGGGGTTTGTTGCCGGGGCGTTTCTCGAGCCAGGTCATCGTCGAGCCCTGCGGATCGCAATCCATCACTGCGGGGACCGGGCCGCGGCACGCATAGTAGCTGGCCAGGTTCGTTGCGAGCGTGGTCTTCCCGCAACCTCCTTTCGGATTCAATATCACGATCTTGTTCAGATCGTCTCTGTTTGGCGTGATCAGCATGTCTGCTTGGCGGTCACTCTCTGGGTCAATGGTAACTCTGGGATAAACGCCCGCCCAAATCCATGTGCCAGTTCACATAATACCGGAAACGGAACAGCAGGGGTCAGAGCCCTTTTTAGAGGTGCAGGGCACCGTGCTCGTCCTTCTGCCGTCCGGGAATGAAATGGCGATCGATATCCCCCTGTAGCGTGGCGGCGAGATCCCGGGCAAATACCTTGTCGCCGAAATACCAGGAATGGTCATAGGCGCCGATGAACGTCGCCTTCTTGCGGTCCTTGCGGGCAAAATAGGCGCCGCAATTGACGTTGACGGCCTTATCGGAATGGTCATCCGGCAATCCGATGCGACCAACTCTCGGAGCGACACCGACGCGCTTGATGTTGGATAACTTGAGCACCTTGTCATAGGGATTCTGATAATTCGTGAGCCGGGTGCAGTGCCGGTAAATCGAACTCGATTTGGAGTCGCTGGCGGACATCGAGCGGCTGGAAACGTCCGCACCGACCAGACAAAGCTGCGATACATTCCAGTTTGTCGCGGCGATTCCCGGCCTGTCATCCGCATCATCGAAGCCTTCCCGCACCACGTATGCGCCGGTGGAGTGGGCGACGACGTGCACGTTGTATTCACAGCCGCGAAACTGTGCAGACGCGAGCAAGCTGATGCAGTCATCCACGAGACGAAGTGCGGTCATTTTTGCGTCGCTGCGGTCTTCGAGATAATTCAGGGCGCGATCGTCACTTGGCCAGTCGAAACTGACCAGTACGCCTTTGAATCCCGCCGCCGCAAGATCTGTCTTCAGTCGACGATGACGCCACATTATGCTTTTGGCATCGTTATTGTAGCCGTGCACCAGCACGGCGATGTCGCCGCAGTCCTCTCCCGTGCGCTGGTTGGAATGGGTGTGTCCTTCGGCCATCACTGCATCGACCCATGCAGCCTGCTTTATCGCATGTGCAGGCGTCGGCAGACGCTTGCCAGGCACTTCCAGGAATCGTGTGCGCCCAGGCTCGGCGTCAAACTTGTTCTTGCGTACACGCCGGACGGTTAGCAGGTAATCGGCCATCGCTATTCGGTCGGAGTTCTGATCTTCAACAAAAAGCGATCCGTCTTGCCGCGTACGGAATCATCAAACACAATCAAACTGTGATCGTCTGCCTCGTTGCGCAGCAAATCGCTGTCCGATTCGACCATCAGACCGGCTGCTTCGATGGTTTCGAGGACATGGACAATCTCGATTCTGTGTAACGCAGCGTTGTCTGTACCTGCCTCGCCGACGTGGTCGATGATGCCGAGCACTGCTCCGGGCTTTAAGATGCCTGCAATTATTTGAAGGGCGCCGACCGTCGCCTCGGCGCCTTGCCGGTTATAGATGTCGTGAAAGTTGAGTGCGGTGATCGCTGCGTCAAACGGGCCGTCCTCAGGCAACAGGTCTGCAATGCCCTTGTTCATGCGGCTGACGTTTGCCAGGCGATTATCGGCCAGTCGTGCACTGATCGCTTTCTCGTTCACGCCATCGCGCATCTCCAGAACCGCAGGCGAATTTTGTGCAACAACATGCCCTTCTTCGCCAACCGCCAGAGAAAGCACTTCCGTGTAGTAACCGCCGGCGGCAATCAGGTCGATGACACGCATGCCTGGCTCAATTCCCAGGAACTCGACAACGTCGGCCGGCCTGCGTCCCTCATCTCTTGCGCGATCGGATTCCGCCCGATTGTCGCTGGCCAGCAATGTCCTCAGGTCCGCAGCAGTGTCATCGCCTGCGGCCGGCATGGCGTCATCGACTGAGGATTCGGCCTCAGGTCCGGTGCCGCCGCTACATGCGGCGAGAGCAAACGCGATGAACAACACGGTGGGTCCCGCCAGGGCTCTTTTCATCATCATGGGTCTCCGGTGTCAGGAAGCAGATCAGGACTTGTGAGCATACAACCGCTTTAGCAGAGCAACAAACCGGGCTGGCAGACACGCAATCTGTGAGGTGGTTAATAGGCGCTGGGCGCTGTGTTCTGCACACTGATTCACTTATGAGCGCCCCCCAGCAAGACAGCAGCAGGGCAGATCGGCCCGCTTTCCAACGAGCGGATTTTATCTACTCGGCTCTGCTATTCGCCGTTGCCGCCAGTGTCCTGTACTTCGTTATTCAACGAACGGGGTTTATGGCGTCCAATTACGGACCTGGCACGGCGGTTTTCTTTCTTGCATTCGCACTGTTCACGATAACGATGGGTTATCCGCACCCGAGCTTCGGTCACGTCTCTTTCGATCGGGCCGCTCAGGTTGCCAGCATACTTGTGCTTGGCCCGGTGGATGCAGCCTGGATTAATGGGCTCGCCTCGCTGCTCTATCCCTGGCACCGCTTATGGCAGGGCGTGTCATTGAGCTCAGTGCTGACAGCCTCACTACACAACGCCGGGATGATGTCGATGGTCATACTTGGCTGCGGATCGCTGTACACCTATTTAGGCGGGCCGGTTCCTCTCGAAATCCTGACTGTCGCGGCTGCAGGCTTATTGCTGCTGCTCATGTTAAGCATGCAGGTTCTGAATGACCTCAGCATGCTGATCATTGTCTATCTTCGAAAAGGTGACCCAAGCAAGTTGTTGAACGTCTTCTCCACCGGTGTGGAGCTGAGTTCGGTTCTTATCGCTGTCGTCGTCGCCATCGTGTATGTGCGAATGGAACCGGCAGTTGTTGCGCTGATTCTGGTTGTCCTTAGCATGGGCATGTTCATGCTCAAGCAATACGCGAATATGCGGAACAAACTCGAAGCGCTCGTCGAAGCACGCACCATCGAACTCCAGCAGAAGTCGCTGGAGCTGGAACAACAGGCGACACATGACAAGTTGACCTCCTTGTTCAACAGGCGCTACGCAGACGACTATCTGGAGCGCCAGATCGAAAGCGCGCGGCGCTATGATCGCGACTTCACGATTGCACTTGCCGACATAGATCACTTCAAGCAAATCAACGATCGTTTTTCTCACGCTGTCGGTGATGAAGTGCTGCGCAGAGTTGCCGAAATACTCGTCAACCGATGCCGCAAGACCGACGTCGTCGCCAGGTACGGCGGTGAGGAATTCCTGCTTTGTTTCCCGGATACCAGTGCCAATTTCGCCGAGCAAATCTGCGGGGATATTCGTACGGCCGTAGAAAATACCGAATGGCCGGAGATTTCCGAAGAATTCGGCACACACCTTTATATTACGATCAGTTTCGGTATTGCCCAGGCCGGCAATGATTCACGTAGAAAATCGATATTGAGTGACGCGGATACGCGCCTCTATCAGGCGAAGAAGAAAGGCAGAAACCT
>CAYLSX010000037.1:0-17262 GCA_964386685.1 uncultured Woeseiaceae bacterium
CTTGTAGCCTGCACATTTCAGATTCCGAGTCGTTTCCCTTGACCTGATCTGGAGTCACAGAGATACTCGGACTCATGAATACTCGCTTTGCAAATGACTGGTCCTGGCTGCCCCACAAGGAGTGGGCGGCTGGCTGACGTTTAGCGAAGCAAAACGAAAGTGAAGCCCATCTCCGCCAGACCGTGGGGGTGGGTTTTTTTATGGGTGAATGAAGCATATGCAGGCACCGTTCGACATTGCAGCAGATCTGGATACGCCGGTATCGGCGTATCTCAAGCTTCGGGATTTGCATCCGCGGTTTCTGCTCGAGAGCGTAGAGGGCGGCGAACGGCTTGCGCGTTATTCTTTCCTGGGCTTCGGCGACGCCGTCGAAGTTCGCCTGGAAGGCGACACCTTCTCGATCGGAAACGAGCAATCCGGACGCCCGGATAGTCAGTCGGACTATCTGGACCTTCTCAGATCCGCGCTCGCCGCCGCACCGAAGCCCAAACCGCTGGTCGATGGCTTACCGTTCTCGGGTGGACTTGTCGGCGTATCTGGTTATGACATCGTGCGCTTGTTCGAAAGACTGCCGAGGAATACGGTGCCGCAGGCGGGCATTCCGGAAGCGGTGTTTACTGCGCCGACATCTACGCTGGTTTTCGATCACCTAACCCGGCGCGTCGCGTTGTTGCACGATGGCCCGGATGCCGAACGCGAAGCACTAAGAAAAACGGTCATCAAATTGCTGCGCGGCGCGATACCGTCCAATGGCGCCGACATAAAGACATCTGCTGCCATCGGCAGCATGACGGACAAGCAGTTTGCGGAGCGAGTGGAAGCGTGCAAGGAATATATTGCCGCGGGTGACATCTACCAGATCGTTTTATCCGTTCTGTTTCGCGGCGAATCGAACGTAGCACCATTCGAAGTCTATCGCGCCTTGCGTTTGCTCAACCCGTCGCCGTACATGTTCTTTCTCGAGTTTGGCGAGCTGAAAGTTGTCGGTTCCTCTCCCGAGGCGTTGGTCAAACTAAATGGCAGAACGGCGTCGCTCAGACCAATCGCCGGCACGCTGCCCCGCGGTAAAACGCGCGACGAAGACCAGGAAAACGAAGCGGCTCTTCTCGCGGATCCCAAAGAGTCGGCCGAACACGTCATGCTCGTCGATCTGGCGCGCAATGATCTCGGTCGTGTGGCGACGCCGGGAAGCGTGCATGTAAACCCATATCGTGCAATCGAACGATACAGCCACGTAATGCACATTGTCAGCGGTGTACAAGGTGAACTCGAAGCCGGGTACGATGCCTTCGACTTGTTTGCCGCAAGTTTCCCGGCGGGCACTCTCGTTGGCGCACCCAAGGTTCGAGCGATGGAAATCATAGAAGAGATGGAGGATGTCGGTCGCGGGCTGTATGCAGGCACGGCCGGCTACTATGGCAGCGGTGGCGATATGGATCAGGCGATCACCATTCGCACGCTGGTTTTCAACGGAAACGAGTACAGTTACCAGGCGGGTGCGGGCCTGGTCGCGGATAGCGTACCGGAACGTGAGTATCAAGAAGTTCTCGCGAAAAGCGCCATTCTTCGCCGCGCCCTCGAGATCGCGGGAGAGGGACTATGACGCACGACAGTGTCCGTATCCTGCTGATCGATAATTACGATTCTTTCACTTACAACCTGGTTCAGGCCTTTGCCGCGCAGGGTGCAGAGGTGCTCGTCTACCGGAACGATGCGATCGATGAGGAACGCGCGTTGGAGCTCGAGCCGACGCACCTCGTTATCTCGCCCGGACCGGGCAGGCCCGAGGACGCCGGCATATCGCTCGCGATGATCGATCTGTTCGCGGAGAGAGTGCCGATGCTCGGTGTGTGCCTCGGACACCAGTGCCTGGTCAGTCACTTCGGTGGTGACATTGTGCGTGCGGAGCGCTTGATGCACGGCAAGACGTCGATGGTGAAGCATGACGACAAGACCGTATATGCAGGTTTGTCGCAACCCTTCGAGGCAGGCCGCTATCATTCCCTGTCTGCTGATCCCGCAACCCTGCCAGGAGATCTCGAGCTGACGGCCCGGACGGACAGAGGCGAGATCATGGGAGTGCGACACAAGGAGCTGCCCCTCGAAGGAGTGCAATTTCATCCGGAGAGTGTGTTGACACCCGAGGGCGGCAAACTGATGGATAATTTCATGCGGATCACGGCACGATGAGCCACAGTCAATTACTGGACCGAATCCTGAATGGAGAGTCGCTGTCGGAGCCAGAGGCCGCTGCACTCATGCACGAGTTAGCAGGCGGAGAATTGCAGCCGGCCCAGGCCGGGGCCTTGCTGGCCGGACTAAGAGCGAAGGGAGAGACGGCCGACGAGATTCGCGGGTTTGCACTGGCGATGCGTGAACTCGCGCTACATCCGGCGATCCCTGAGGGCAGCCCGACCGTCGATACTGTTGGCACCGGTGGAGATGGTTCCGGAAGCCTGAATCTGTCGACCGGCACGGGCTTGCTCGCCGCCGCCTGCGGTGCCCGGGTCGTCAAACATGGCAATAGGTCGATCTCGAGCAAATCCGGCAGCGCCGACCTGTTGGAGATTCTTGGCATGCCTTTGCCGCTCGATGAGCAAGCAGTAATAGACTGCCTTCAGGCGACCAGTTTCACGTTCTTGTTCGCGCCGGCGTTTCATCCGGCAATGAAATCGATCATGCCGGTAAGAAATGCACTCGGTGTAAGAACCCTCTTCAATATTCTCGGCCCGCTCACGAATCCGACCGCGCCGCCATTTCAACTCATCGGTGCATTCAGCAAGGATGCGGCGAAACTCATGGCCGATACCTTTGCGGGCATGCCGATCGAAAGAGCCTTCGTGGTGCACGGTGAGCCTGGATGGGATGAAGCAACGCCGGTGGGCGATTTCGTTCTATACGACGTGCGCGATGGAACAGTGACAGAGACACTGAGGACGCCGGAAAATTACGGACTGGATCGGTGTAAACCGGAAGAGCTTGCTGGAGGCGATGCCGAATACAATGCAAATGAACTGCGCCGGGTGTTCGGTGGCGACGACAAAGGACCGCACCGTGACGCTTTGTTGATGGGAGCGTCGCTCGTGCTGGAAGTTCTCGGTATGGCGAAAGATGCGAAGCAAGGTATCGAAATAGCGACATCGGGAATAGACGATGGCGCAGCAAAGAAACTGCTTGCCGACCTGAAGGCACATTTTGGAAAGGTATGAGCGATTTTCTAAAAACGATGGCGATTAACAGTGCCGAGAGAGCATCAGCGGCGAAGGATGCTGTGCAGTCGTTCGACCTGGACGCAGCCGTCTTTCCGCTTGAGGTCGGCAATTTCGATGTGATTGCCGAGCTCAAGAATCGTTCACCATCGGAAGGTGCGCTTGCGGACGAGACATCGAGTCACGGCGAGCGGGCAATAACTTACGCGCAAGCAGGGGCCGCGGCGATATCCGTTTTGACCGAGCCCACGCAGTTCGGTGGCGAACTTGCACATCTGAAGGAGGTCGTCGCTGCGATCGAGGGCACTTCGATTCCGGTCATGCGTAAAGATTTTCTGGTTGATCCGATACAGATACTGGAGGCGCGTGCAGCTGGCGCGAGCGGCGTTCTCCTCATCGCAACGATGTTGTCCGATGAACAACTGCATGACATGTTGAGCTGTGCATACGAGCACGACCTGTTCGTCTTGCTGGAGTCTTTCGATGAGGATGACTTGCGTCGATCCGTGACTTTGCTTGCTCACTCCAGGCACCAGGATCAGGCGGAGGCGCGGAAACTTCTTTTCGGCATTAATACGCGAGACCTTCGAACATTGCATGTGGATCCGGAACGATTGCAGTTACTCGGCGCTCATCTACCGGATGGTGTCGCCTGTGTTGCGGAGAGTGGCTTGCACGATGGCGATGATGCTGCCGCGGCGGCAAGCTGGGGCTACAGCCTGGCACTCGTCGGTACGGCGTTGATGCGGGCGGCGGACCCGGGGCAGTTGATTCATGACATGCTCGAAGCCGGCCGGGAGAGGAGGGCCGCATGAGTTGCCTCGTGAAGATCTGTGGTCTGCGGCATGTCGCGACGGTCGATGCTGCAGTTCGAGCGGGCGCCGACGCGGTAGGCTTCGTCTTCGCGAAATCGGTAAGACAGGTGACTGCCCGGCACGCGGCATTCAGCGCTGCGAACGTTCCGGAAAACGTCCTGCGGGTTGCAGTCATGATGCATCCAAGCGCCGACGAATGGGAAGAAGTACAAACGATCTTTTGTCCCGATGTCCTGCAAACGGATGCAGAAGATTTTGAAGAGCTTGACGTACCGGACGACATTACGAGATGGCCGGTTATTCGGGAAGGAAGCATTTCCGAAGGGTGTGATATTCCGAACACCTTTGTTTATGAAGGCAAGACAAGCGGTCAGGGCGAAACCGTTGACTGGAGTATTGCCGCGGGTCTTGCGGTTCGAAGCCAGCTCATATTGGGCGGCGGGCTTAGCCGCGATAATGTTGCCGAAGCTATTCGCCAGGTCGGGCCGTACGGTGTTGATGTATCAAGCGCCGTGGAAACGTCTCCGGGGGAAAAGGATCCGGACATGATATGCGCGTTCATCGAAGCCGTAAGATCGACGCCGAACCCGGGAAGCAAGTTATCAAGGTAGACAAAGAATGAAATCGACACTCGATGCCAACGAAGCGGCAACCTTGAAGAAGGCCCTGATTGACGGGCAGTTGCCAGATGCCCGTGGTCGCTTCGGGCCATTCGGCGGGCGTTATGTGCCGGAGACGCTGGTGCCCGCGTTCGAGCGACTCGAGGAAGGCGTTCGAACACACTTGCACAGCCAGGAATTTCAGGATGAATTAAATAAAGAGTTGCGCGAATGGGTAGGGCGACCAACCGCTTTGAGTTTCGCGCCGCGGCTCAGCGAGCGCTGGGGCACCGAGGTATGGATCAAGCGCGAAGACCTGGCACATACGGGCGCGCACAAGATCAATAACGCGATCGGTCAGGCTCTGTTGGCAAAACGTCTCGGGGCAGAGCGTGTCATCGCAGAGACAGGCGCCGGTCAGCATGGCGTCGCTTCTGCGGCAGCCTGCGCACGGGTCGGCCTGCCGTGCAGTGTGTACATGGGTACGGTAGATATTGAACGTCAGGCACCCAACGTCGATCGCATGCATCGACTGGGCGCTGAAGTAGTTCCTGTCGAAACAGGCGACAAAACACTGCGGGCGGCCATCGACGAAGCGATGAGAGCGTGGGTCTCCGATCCGGCAGGCATCTACTATCTTCTCGGCTCAGTTGTCGGCGCACATCCCTACCCGTATCTTGTTCGCGAGCTGCAGTCGGTTATCGGGACAGAGGCGCGTCAACAGATACTGGACCTTGCAGGTGGTCTTCCGGATGTGGCGTTTGCTTGCGTCGGTGGCGGCTCGAACGCGATCGGACTGTTTCACCCGCTACTCGCTGACGACGTCGAACTGATCGGCGTCGAGGCCGGCGGCACTGGAGATGGGCTGGGACAAAACGCTGCAACGCTCGCGACCGGCACGGCCGGTGTGCTGCAAGGTTGTTATTCACTCATTTTGCAAAATGACGACGGCCAGGTTCAGGAAACGCATTCCATTTCCGCCGGTCTGGATTATTCCGGCGTCGGACCCGAACATGCACTTCTCCAGGCAGTCGGCAGAGTGACTTATGAAACGGCGAGCGATGACGAAGCCCTCGCAGCACTCGAGGAGCTTTGTGAGACGGAAGGCATATTGACCGCACTCGAAACGGCACATGCATATGCCGGCGCAAAACGCTGGTCGGCGAGCAACCCCGGCAAGCGAATTTTGATCGGCAACTCAGGGCGTGGTGACAAGGACATGCCGACATTGACACAGTACCCGGTAAGGATAGGAACCCATGCAGCCGCATGAGTCCATCTCGGCCGCCATAGAATCTGCGAACGCAGAAAAGCGGACCGGACTGGTACCGTTCATAACGGCCGGCTACCCGGAACCCGCCGAGTTTCTGGATACTTTACGCGCGGTTGCCAGATTTGGTGACGTCGTCGAGATCGGCGTGCCGTTTTCCGACCCGATGGCAGATGGCATGACGATCCAAAGATCCAGTCATGTTGCGATCGAGAAAGGCGTCACGCTGACATGGATCTTCGATCAGCTCGAATCCGTGAAGGGCGAGCTCAACACGCCGATCGTCTTCATGTCTTACCTGAATCCATTACTCGCGTTCGGCTTTGAAAAACTGGCGCAACGCGCGTTGCAAACCGGTGTCTGCGGCTTCATCGTGCCCGACCTGCCGTTCGAGGAGTGCGCCGAGATAAAAAAGGCGCTCGAAGCGCAGGGCATCGGCCTGATTCAGCTTGTTACACCCGCGACGCCACCGGACAGGCTGGAGATGCTGGCCAAAGAGTCGCGCGGATTCCTCTATGCGGTGACCATTACCGGCATCACCGGTGGCGACGTTGGTTTGCCCACCAATCTGGCGGACTACCTGAAGCAGGTATCGAAAATATCACCACTGCCGGTATGCGCAGGCTTCGGCATACGGTCGGCCAAAGACGTCGTCAATGTCGGCAAACACGCCGCCGGCGCCATCGTCGGCTCGGCCCTCGTCGAAATACTGGAAAACGGCGAAGACCCGGCCGCCTTTCTCAAACAACTCCGCTAGGGGACGGAAATGTGTGTGTAGCCCCCGGGTACGTCCCGGGGTGCGTCCCGGGGGCTACACACACATTTCCGTCCCCGAACCGTGACTCGGGTCACAGACCTGACTCACCCGAGGCGTAAAAAGGATCAGATGCCTTACCTCGGAGGCACTGATGAGGTTGCAAAGAGCCTTTACATTCTCGGAGCTCATTATTGTCGTAGCTGCGCTGGCGATACTCGCCGCCGCCGCGGTGCCGAGATTTATCGCAATCAACAGTGATATCCGGGCCGGCGCCGTCGAAGCGCTTGCGGTGAATGTTCAGAGCTCGGCGCAATTGGTCAACCGAATCTGGCTCTCGAATGGTCAGCCCGCAATGTTGACCGTCGACGGACAGCTACTCGAGTTGCGCTTCGGCTACCCAACGGAAATGTCAATCGGCGACATCGTGATCAACAGTGGTGACTTCATATTCAGAGATGGCTACTTCAAGCACCGGGAGTCCGGAGCGGAGCAAGGCTGCGCCGTTTTGTACATTCCGCCTTCGAACCCGGAGTCCTCGCCGGTGGTAATTCCCTACACGGAAAGTTGCTAAGAACAAAAAAAGCAAAAAAAAGGGGACGTAAAAGAGTGCTCTGCCCCTTTTTTCAATTAGGGCATGCCGCGACTTAACAATCGCGTTCCGGCAATTTCGCTTCGCAAGATTCCGGATACTTTGTCGGCGTGCATGGGTTTGCTGATCAGGAAGCCCTGCGCGAGGTCGCAATGACAGCTTCTCAGGAACTCCAGCTGTGTAATCGTTTCGACACCTTCCGCGGCGACCTCTATGTCGAGTCCGCGGGCCATGGCAATGGCGGCACGAACGATGCGCTGATGACTGTCGTTGATTTCAACGTCCTGAATCAAAGAGGGGTCGAGTACAAAACTGTCGATTACACCAGTGTCCAGCGAGCTGAATGAAACATCGCCGGTTCCGAAGTGATCCAGTGACAGTCTTACGCCGAGCTCACGCAGACCATGCAGGGTTCGAACCTCAGCGGAACGCTTGCTAACCAGATTGATGTCACCGATTTCGAGTTCGATGCAACCGGGATCGAGAGTCGTATTCTGCAGAGACTGAGATACCGCTTCGACGAGCCTTCCGTATTTCAGTTGTTGCTGCGACAGATTAATGGCCATCGCGAGATCAGGCAGCTCGAACTGATGCTGCCAGGCCGCCAGTTGCCGGCAAGCCGTATCGATAACCCATTCACCAGTGGAGTGAATTAGCCCGCTCGATTCGAGAATCATCAGGAAGCGCGCCGGGGGCAGCAGGCCGAAACGCGGGTGTTGCCAGCGCAGTAGTGCTTCGAGCCCGATCAAGCGACCGGAATCCACGTCGATTCGCGGCTGATAATGGAGAACGAATTCCTTTCGGACCAGGGCATGACGCAGGCCGAGTTCCAGCTCCTCGCGTTGTTCCAGTTTCGTATTCAGCGAACTGGAGTAATACTGGAAACGTCCGCCACCACGTTTCTTGGCCTGGTACATTGCAAGATCTGCGGCCTTGATCAGGCGCTCGGCTTCGCCGCCCGATTCCGGATAGATTGCGATGCCGATACTCGGCGTTGCATAAACCTCGCTGCTACCGACCAGGTATTTTTCCGATAGCAGCAGCACGAGCTTTTGCGCCGCCGCCGCGGCATTACCGGATTCGCCGAAGTCCTCGAGCATGACCACAAACTCGTCGCCGCCCCAGCGCCCTGAGAAATCGCCGATACGAAGATTCTTTGTCAGACGGCCGGCGACCTGGCGCAGCACCTCGTCACCAACGTCATGACCGAGCGTGTCATTCACTGACTTGAACTTGTCGAGGTCGATGAACAGGACGGCCAGAGCACGCGATGTTCGCTGGCAACGCCCGATGGCTTTTTCCAGTTGGCGAATGAAAAGACGGCGATTTGGCAGCAGCGTCAACTCATCGTATTGAGCACGCTTTTCGAGCTCGACCGTTCTTTTCATGATGTCGGTGACATCGCGGAATGTAACGACGCCCCCAACCAGCGACTGGTTACCGTCGTACAGGCCCTGGCCGTTAATGCTGAGAATCGCGTCATCCTGATCCGGAACGCGATAGATAGCCACCTGGCCGTTGAATTTCTGTCCGCTAAGGGCTTTGACAAACGGTGTTTCGTCGCGATCAAGCAGGGTCTTGCCGTCGGTGGCGATATTGCAAAAATGGGCTCCCCATTTGTCGTCGGGGCGCTGCCTGGGCGCAAGGCCGAGAATCGACCGTGCAGCCGGATTGATATCCAGCACGTGTCCGTGCTGGTCGACGACGATGACACCATCGTTGATGCTGTTGAGTATGCCGAGCACGGTGCCGTCCCTGTCGGATAGCCGGGTCATGAGCCGGAACCGTTGTATCGCGTGCTCGAAGACGTTTTCCTGCTCTGCCTCGGAAATGTCGTCTATGCAGATATAGTCCTGGGCACCCTGACGCATGGCGGTGATTCCGCGGTGCTCCTGCCGCCGCACGGTAACCGCAACCAGCGGATAGTGGCTCAGGGAGTTGATAAGTGTCTGCAGGGTCAGGCCCGACTGCGCAATCATCGGACCAGCCTCGAACAGGACCAGGTCAATGTTTTCCGGCGTCTCCCAGGGGATCGCCAGCGTCTCGGATACGTTCAGCCGGCGGCAGCTACACGAAGCCTTGAGCTTTTCGAGATAGTCGGCTGCAAACTCCCCGCGGCCGAGATACAGAATAGAGTGCCCCGCCATCAGCTTTGTGTATTCTCCACAGACAATTGCCCCTTGATTTGCCTCATGCTCCGGGAGACCGGACAAGTCATGATTTCACACATATATTCTTCTTGTTTAAATGACGTCGCAGCGCCAATCAGGGCCTGAGGCATAATACCAGAATCGCTGTAAATCTCAGTCCTGCAACGAAAATTTGGCCTTTAAGGGCCTGCGGGACTAAACCATTAGGCCGCCATCGGTATCAAAGTAGTAAAGCATGGGGAGAAATAGACTTTGGAAGCGCTTACGGCAACCGAAGCCACCGGAAGCAAAGGGGTGGCGGCGGTGACCGAGCCGGGCCTGATTGACGAGCAGGATTGGGTAGAACGTGCCCAGCAGGCGGATACAACCGCCTTCGAATCGCTCTACAGGCTGCATGTTGACCGAGTCTATGGGCTTTGCCTGCGGATGACCGGTAACCCCAGCGAGGCCGAGGACTGTACGCAAGAGGCGTTCATCCAGGCCTGGAACAAGCTTTCAAAATTCAGGGGTGACAGCGCGTTTAGTACCTGGATGCACAGGATTGCGGTGAACTCGGTACTGGGAAGAATGCGCAAAGCACGGCGCGAGCTGGACAAGATGCAGGCCGTGACGGACATATCGCCGGTCCCTGAGACGGTTGGCGACAGCGGTAATTTCGAGGACCTGCAGAATGCGGTCGATGACTTACCGGACGGAGCGAGACATGTATTTGTACTGCACGCCGTGTATGGGTACAGCCACGATGAGACGGGCGACATGCTCGGCATAGCGGCAGGAACGAGTAAAGCACAACTGCATCGCGCGAAAAGATTGCTCGCGAGCAACTTAAAGAAAAACGGATATGAGTCATGAATGAAAATCAGAGTTTCGATGACAAACTGATTGAGGCAGCACGATCGCTGGAGACAGAAGTGGCTCCCGAGCGCGACCTCTGGCCGGCCATCGAAAACGCCATCCAGCCACCGGCACACAGTCGCTGGAATACGCTGTTCGCTCAGGCAGCCGCAGTGGTATTGCTTGTCGGCGCCTCCTCGGGACTTACCTATCTGGCGATGAACAATTCCGGGCCATATACGACACCACCCGTTGACGGCAGGCCGCTCAACATCGAGCAAGCCAGTTTCGGCGATAACTACATGCTCGGTCCCGGTTACCAGGATGCGCGCAACAGTTTGCAAGCTGAGTTCGAGGACAAGATCCAAAGCCTGGAGCCCGAAGCAAAGGCCGAAGTAGAGAGGGATATTGCTGCGATTCGCTCAGTGATTGAAGAGATCAACAGAGCTTTGACGAACGATCCGGATAACGCATTGCTGCAGGAGATGCTCCTAAGCAGCTATCAGGACGAGCTGGCACTAATGATGAAGGTTGACAACGTCACGAGTGCGGCGATGTACAGGAAAGACTTTTGAGGCGGTGTAACAAGGGTAAACACTGCATTAACACAACCACTATGAAGAGAATGATTATGAGAATTTTGACCCTGACCTTTTTAAGTTTGTTGACTGCCGCGGCATTGGCTGAAGATGTCGACAAGCGGCTAGACGCAGCTTCGGATGGCGTCGTGAGCATTTCCAATATTTCGGGAACGGTTGAAATAACCGGCTGGTCGCGAAATGAAGTGGAAGTCACCGGCTCCCTCGGCAAAGATGTTGAAGAGTTGATCTTCAAGCGCGACGGTGACGAGATTGAAATTTCAGTGAGGCCGCAGGATCAGCATGGCGATAGTGATGACAGGCACCACTGGCATAGCCAATACATAAGCAGCGACCTTGTCATCAATGTGCCGGAGAACAGCTCCATCGAAGTCGTCGGCGTCAGCGCTGACATCGATGTCCAAAACGTGCTCGGCGAGCAGCGCCTGCAAGCCGTCAGCGGTGACATCGATAGCGAAGTTCGTGCCGCGGACGTTGAAATCGAAACGGTCAGCGGTGATATAGAAGTGCACGGTGACGATGCGCCTGGGCATGCGCAACTGAGCAGCGTTAGTGGCGATATCGAAGCAGAGAATCTTGCCGGCGAAATTTCTGCTAGCTCGGTGAGTGGGGATGTCACGCTCGCCAACGGTAGCTTCGACCGCGTCAAGATGAAGACGGTGAACGGTGACATAATTTTCGAATCACGTTTGTCGGATGGCGGTTCCTTTAGCCTCAAGGCACACAATGGGGATGCAGACATCAATTTTAACGGTGGCATCTCTGCGCGCTTCGATATCGAGACGTTCAACGGTGACATCAGCAATTGTTTCGGTCCGGAAGCGGTCGAAACCAGCGAACACATGCCTGGCAACGAACTGAAGTTCAAAGAGGGCGACGGCAAAGGCCGTGTGACCATTCACACATTCAACGGCGACGTGCGCCTCTGCAACGAGTGACCCAATCGGGGGCTGATTCCAACAGATACTGGGGACAGAGCCCGAATGGGGTCTGTCCCCTTTTCTTTTGATGATATTCTTCGCGCTTAACGTCGAGGAATTTCACTATGGGCCGTCTTGTAAGAATTCTCCTTTTCGGCATCGTCGGAGCCATTGGCTTGGCGGTGGTCGCCGCCGTCGCGATGTATTTGTTTTTCGATCCGAATGATTTTCGTGATGACATTTCCGCACAGGTAAAGGCAGCGACCGGACGCGATCTGGTCATCGAAGGCGATCTTTCGCTCAGCGTATTTCCCTGGATTGCCGTCAATATCGGACGTACCCGGCTCGGCAATGCAGACGGATTCGGTGACGAGCCATTCCTGAGTTTCGAAGAGGCAAAACTCAGCGTAAGGCTCGCCCCGCTCCTGTTTCAGCAAACAGTCACTATCGGCACGGCCACACTGGACACATTCTCGCTGAATCTGGAAATCGCCGCCGATGGCCGGACCAACTGGGATGATCTGGCAGAGGCAGGTGAACCCGCACCCGTCGAAGAGACGGGCGACACCGATACCGGCGATGGTCAGACACTCGACATCGCCGAAATTCGCTTGAGCAATGCCTCAATTTCCTTCCGTGATGCACAGGCTGGCACCGTCAGCACAATTAGCGGGCTAACACTTGCTACCAGCAGCATCGTGGCCGAGCAGCCATTCGACATCGATGCCGAGTTCGACTTCAGCGCAGATCCAGCCGGTATCTCCGGGCATCTCGAGTTCTCCAGCACGATGACCTTTTCCGGGGGCAACGAGCAAATTGCCATGCGGGATTTCAAGATCGACGGCTATCTGGACGGTATTGCGGCCGAGACAACGGAGTACAGATTTCTGGCGCCTGCGATCGATGTCGATATCCCGGCCGACCGCGTAACCATGGGCAAGATGGAGTTGTCTCTTCTTGGCCTCAACATCTCCGCCGACGTCGAGCCGTATTCATATTCGACCCTGCAACCCAAAATGACGCTGGCAGTAGAGCCGTTCTCCCTGAAGGAGTTGATGCAAACAGTTGGCGTCGATGCACCACCGACTGCCGACCCTGATGCGCTCACCCGCGTGTCATTCAGCGCCAAAGCCGCAGTCGGCGCCAAAGCGATCGCATTGACAGCCATGACGCTCGAGCTCGACGACACCAAAATGACCGGAGCACTTAGCGTACCGCTGACCGAGCAAGGCGCATATCAGTTCGATTTGGCCGCGGACGACATCAACGTCGATCGTTACATGGCGCCAGCGGTCACAGACGGCAGCGCATCGGCAGCGGCGGAGGACGACATCGAGATACCGGTCGACCTGATCCGAACGCTAAAGGCTAAAGGTACTTTAAAACTCGACCGCGCCTTCCTGTCCGGAATGACATTCGAGAACATGTCGCTCGGCATCAACAGCGCAAACGGTCAGCTGCGCATGTACCCAATATCCGCCGAGCTTTTCGATGGCACCTATAAAGGAGACGTTCGTATCAATGCCTCCGGCGATGTGCCGTCTATCTCCGTAAATGAGAATGTCGAAGGCGTGCAACTCGAGCCACTTGCCAAAGCGATGTTCGATCAGGAGAACATCACCGGAACGATAGCGGGCAGCTTCAAGCTCAGCGGTAGCGGTAGCATGCTCTCGGATATTCGCCGTGATCTGGACGGCACCATGGCATTCTCGCTGGCGGATGGCGCTTGGGAAGGCACCGATGTCTGGTACGAACTACGATCGGCGTACGCCTTATTGAAGCAAAGACCGGCACCCGAGCCGACGCTGCCTGCGCGAACCGAGTTCAGCAATGTGCGCGTGACAGGCCCGGTCAAGGACGGTGTTTTCAGCAATGACGACCTGCTGGCCGAGTTGCCGTTTCTTCAGATTACCGGCAACGGCATTGTCGACCTGGCGGCAGGACAAATCGATTATTCAATGCAAGCCCGCGTGCTAGAGCAGCCCGAGTTTGTCGATGCCGCAAGCGAAGCAGAGCTGAACGACTTCACAGAAGCGATCATTCCGTTGAAGGTAACCGGGCCGCTCGCCGATCCGAGCATTCAGCCCGACATCGAGGCGATGCTGCGGGCTGAAGCAAAGCGCGCTTTGGAGAAAGAAGCCGACAAGCTCAAGAAAAAACTCCTCGGCGACCTGCTTGGCGGAAGTGGACAGGCGACGGGAGATCAGGCTGACGGCGAACAAGCTGAGGAAGAAGAAAAGCCGGAAGACGCGCTCGAGAATGCCCTTAAGAAACTCTTTGATCGATAAACTATGGGTTTGGCCAGAAAATCCTGTCTTGTAGGGTTGTTATTCGTGTTATCCGGGGCCTTGCCATTCGGCGCAAGTGCGGCCGACCTCAGGTCCATTGAAGTATGGCAAGAAGGCGACCGCTATCATTTGATCTCGGAGTCGCTCATCGGCGCCAGCCAGGATGCGCTTTATAATGTGTTGATTGACTACGAGCAATTCAAACACTTTACGAGCGCAATCGTTGCGAGCAATAACGTCGCAGCGGGAGAGGATGGCCGACCGCGCTTTTTCACTCGTATGCGGGGTTGCGTCTTCCTCTATTGCCACACCTTCATCCGCCGGGGTTACCTGTTGTTGATACCGAAGCACGACATCGTCGCCGTAACAGAACCCGAAGAAAGCGACTTCGAGTTCAGCCGGGAGCAATGGCTGTTGAGCAGTCAAGGCGGGGATACGCTGATGATCTACCAGTTCGAGATGGAACCGAGTTTCTGGGTGCCGCCATTTATCGGTCCTTATTACCTCAAGCGTGCATTGAAAAGCGGCAGTATTCGCACGATACAACGCATTGAGGCGATCGCTCGCGGCGAGAGACCGATCCCTTAAGAACAATGACCGCATTCGCACAAGCGCTACTTCGCTGGCACGACTTATCCGGTCGCAAGGACATGCCGTGGCAGCAGGATCCCACACCGTATCGCGTCTGGATCTCGGAGATCATGCTGCAGCAGACGCAGGTGACGACCGTCATTCCCTATTACCTGCGATTCATGGAGTCGTTTACCGATATCGATACGCTCGCCAACGCATCGACGGACGATGTGTTGCACCACTGGTCCGGTCTGGGCTATTACGCACGTGCAAGAAACTTGCACCTGGCGGCGCAACGAGTTCGCGACGAACACGATGGGATCTTTCCCAGCGACTTCGACAAAGTCGTGGAACTGCCAGGGATCGGGCGATCGACAGCGGGCGCCATCCTGTCGCTGGCATGTGGTCAACGCCAGCCGATACTCGATGGCAACGCCAAGCGCGTACTTGCGCGCTATCACGCAGTGGACGGCTGGCCTGGCGCAACGGCAGTCTCGAACAAATTGTGGGCGCTTGCGAACGAGCACACGCCGCAACGGGATGTCGCTCAATACACCCAGGCCATCATGGATCTGGGTGCGACGGTTTGTACGCGCAGCAAACCGGATTGCCAGTCGTGTCCGGTCAAGGATTCATGTGCGGCATTTGAACTGCATGCGGTCGGCGATTTCCCACAGAGAAAACCAGCCAGGGACAAGCCGTTACGCCGGACACACATGGTGCTGGCACATATCGATGGCGCCGTATATCTCGAACGCCGCCCAGCGAAGGGCATTTGGGGCGGATTATGGAGCCTGCCGGAGCTCGGTTCGGAGAAAGACGTAAGCGAGTGGTGTGAGCGTGAGCTAAACGTCCGACCCGAGAAACTGGACTGCTGGAATACGATGCGCCACAGCTTCACCCACTACGATCTCGACATACAGCCGATAGCCGTGCGCTTGTCAAAACAGTCGAGTACAGTTCGGGATACGGCAGACAGGGTCTGGTACGAGATCGGGTCGCCTCCGCCCGGCGGTATTGCGGCACCGGTCAGCAAATTGATACAAACTTTGAGTAACCTGTAGATGACACGAACCGTTCAATGCGTCCTGATGAAAAAGGAGGGCGAAGGCCTCGATTACGCGCCGTATCCAGGCGAACTCGGGCAACGAATCTATGACAATGTCTGCAAGGAAGCCTGGCAACAATGGCTGGCGCACCAGACGATGCTAATCAACGAGTACCGCTTATCACCTATTGAACCCGAAGCCCGCAAGTTCCTGGTAACAGAAATGGAAAAGTTCTTTTTCGGCGAAGGCTCGGCAAAGCCCCAGGAATACGTGCCAGAAAACGGGGACTGACCCCGTACGGGGCCTGTCCCCAACTACATCCTCAAACAGTACTGAACGCTAAATAGCTGCTCGGGATCCGTCCAAACCGTATCCACGACGAAGCCGGCTTTTTGCGCCATGCCACTGAATTGTTCCAAAGTGTACTTGTGTGAGTGCTCGGTAATCAGCGCTTCGCCTTCGGCAAAATGAAAGGATTGGCCACCAACGCGAACGATTTGCTCGCATTTGCTGATCAGGCTCATTTCGACGCGGCCATGTTCTGCATCGTAGACAGCGCTAGGTCGAAAAAGATCGAGATTGAAATTCGCTCCGAACTCATTATTCAGATGTGACAACATATTCACGTTGAATTCGGCGGTAACGCCACCTTCGTCGTTATAAGCACGCTCGATAACGGCGATGTCCTTCTGCAAATCGACACCAATCAGGAGCGCGCCATCCTCTCCCGCTTCAACGTGCATCACCTTCAGCAATTTGTGTGCGTCATCCGGTGAAAAATTACCGATCGTAGATCCCGGAAAATAGACGATGTTGCGCAATGGCATGACACTGGGATTCGGAAGCTTAAACGGCTGCATGAAGTCAGCCAACACGGGCCATACCTCCACGGCCGGATAATCGGCAGCAAGCGAGTCTGCTGCTGCCACAAGGTGTTCCCTGGATATATCGACCGGAACGTAAGCGGCGAGCCGGTCGAGATTCTGCAACAGCATGCGCGTCTTGAGGCTGGAGCCGCTGCCGAACTCTATAAGGCTTGCTTGCGGGCCTACCAGGGACACGATCTCCTCGATATGTGCCTGCATGATCGAGAATTCCGTACGCGTTAAATAGTATTCCGGCAGCTCGCAAATGGCATCGAACAGCTTGGAGCCACGTTCGTCATAGAAGAACTTTGGAGGCAGAGATTTTTGTTGCTTGGCTAAGCCCTCGATGATCTCGGACATATCGTCGGCGACAGACAAGTCCTGTTCAGTGAGTGATGCTGGTTGTGAAATTGATGGTGGCATCGAACTTGGGCGTGCTCAAGCGGCGCCGTCTTTGGCCAGGCGGATGCCGAGAAACTGCCATCGCTGGTGCGGATAGAAAAAGCTGCGTACGCTTGCGCGCATGTGTTCGGTCGCGGTCGCGCAAGAGCCGCCCCGGGCCGTCATCTGGCCGGACATGAATTTGCCATTCGATTCGCCGAGCGCTCCGGGCAACGGCACGAACCCCGGATAAGGCAGGTAGGCCGACGACGTCCACTCCCAAACGTCGCCGAACAATTGTGAATCGTTGGCGGCAATCGGATGCCAGTAATTCGATTCCCGAAAGTTGCCGCTGATCTCTTG
>CAYLSX010000038.1:0-17199 GCA_964386685.1 uncultured Woeseiaceae bacterium
GACGGCGCAGGCAACGTGCTATTCGATTTGCAACATTCGCCTTGGTGCTGGCGACAGCACGCAGAAGCGTAGTCTTCCCGACACCGACGTTGCCCACGAGAATGACGTGGCCACGGGTGAAAACTGCGATGCAGAGCAGGCGTACTGCGTCATCCTGACCGACCATCGCCGTGTTTACCGCTGCCTCGATGGCCAGCGCCAGGGCTCGCCAATCCGCTAATTGCCGTTCTGGGCTCAGATCTGTTGTCATGAAGTTACTTGAATACTTTCACGGTTCATACTGATTTTTCACCATTTTCCAATGAGTGCTCACAATGACTGTTCGAGGCGTATATTTGTGTGCTGACACGGTGCATGTCCTCTGCTAGCATCCGGTGTAACTACTATAAAAAAGACGTTTGTCGAATCGGTGAAATTGTGAAATTCGTGCCTGTCATATTGGCTTTGTGCGCACTTTTACCATCTGCCGTTGCCGATGCGAATGATTTTCCAACTCAGGCCCGGGTGGAATATATTTTACGCTGCATGGATTCCCATGGTGGTCAAAAGTACGAAAATCTGTATTCGTGCACATGCATCATAGACAAAATAGCAGACAAGATCGCATACGACGACTTTGTCGAAGCGGAGGTGTTCTCTCAGTTGCGTAAAACTCCAGGAGAGCGTGGAGGCGTGTTTCGGGACCCGGAACGAGCCAGTCTGCTTGTCACGAAAATAAGTGATCTCACCGAAGTGGCGGAAAAATCGTGCTTCACGGGATTAAGATCAGATACTACCGAAAAGGAGACAGAGCGCGGCTGAAGGAATAATTGCGAAGATTTTGACCTTAGAAAATTAAGACGGCGGTGTTACTCGCCGTGGTATGGGGTATATCAAGTATTACAGCAGCAATTTGTTTTAACCATTTGAATGACCATAAACCATCAATGGAGGTTGGGGAGATGACGAAACGATTAATAACGATGATCGTCGTTGGACTGGCAATAATTGTGCCTGGCACGTCGGCCGCAAACAGTGAGCTGATGAAGCTAATGGATAACCCAAACAATTGGGCTATCTGGGGGGGCAATTATGCCGGCCAGCGCTACAGTAAGTTGAATGAGATCAACAGCAAGAATGTTGGCGATCTGCAGGTGGCCTGGACATTTTCGACCGGTGTTTTGCGCGGTCATGAAGGTGGGCCATTGGTAATCGGTGACACGCTGTATATACACACACCTTTTCCAAACAAGGTGTTCGCAATTGACCTTAACGACCAGACCATCATCTGGCGTTACGAGCCAAAGCAAGACCCGGATACGATCCCGGTAATGTGCTGCGACACGGTATACCGCGGCCTTGCCTATGCCGACGGGAAAATCTTTCTGCAGCAGGCCGACACGCACCTGGTGGCGCTGAGTGCCAAAACCGGCAAGATGATCTGGCGCATCAAGAATGGTGACCCCAAAAAAGGCGGCACCAATACCAATGCGCCGGTCGTTATCAAAGACAAAGTACTGACCGGCATCAGTGGCGGTGAGTTCGGTGTTCAGGGCTTCCTGGCCGCATACAATATCTCTGACGGCAGCCTGGCGTGGAAAGGCTATAGCGTCGGGCCCGACGATCAGACGCTCATCGACCCGAAGAAGACCACACATCTTGGCAAGCCGGTCGGTAAGAACTCAGGTACGAATACCTGGAAAGGCGACCAGTGGAAAATCGGTGGCGGAACGACCTGGGGCTGGTACTCCTACGATCCGGAACTCAATAGTGTCTTTTACGGCACCGGCAATCCGAGCACCTGGAATCCGGTGGTCCGACCGGGGGATAACCGCTGGTCTATGACGATCTTCTCACGCAATCTCGATACGGGCATGGCCAATTGGGTCTATCAGATGACGCCCCATGATGAGTGGGACTACGACGGCATCAACGAGATGATCCTCGCCGACATCAAGGTCAAAGGTAAGAATCGCAAGGTCCTTGTGCACTTCGACCGCAACGGTTTCGGTTATACGCTTGACCGCGTGACGGGCGAATTGCTGGTGGCTGAGAAATATGACCCTTCGGTGAATTGGGCAACCCACGTCAACATGAAGACAGGTCGGCCCAACGTTGTTGCAAAATACAGTACGCATCAGACCGGCGAAGATACCAACACGGAAAATGTCTGTCCTGCGGCATTGGGCAGTAAAGATCAGCAACCGGCGGCGTTTTCCCCGCGTACCAACTTGTTCTACGTGCCCACGAACCATTTGTGCATGGACTATGAGCCGTTTGAGGTGGAATACACTGCCGGTCAGCCATATGTTGGCGCCACACTTAGCATGTTCCCTGCGGGTCGGGTCACCGGCGACGGCACCAACAATCTGGGCAATTTCATTGCATGGGACGCGTCGGCTGGCAAAATTGTCTGGTCATTGCCCGAGCGGTTCTCCGTATGGAGCGGCGCGTTGGCAACGGCGGGAGACGTCGTATTCTACGGTACGCTTGAGGGCTATTTGAAAGCGGTAGACGCCAAGTCCGGTAAAGAACTGTACAAGTTCAAGACACCGTCAGGAATCATTGGAAACGTGAACACCTGGAGCTTCAAGGGCAAGCAGTACATTGGCGTGCTCTCTGGGATCGGTGGCTGGGCCGGCATCGGCATGGCGGCAGGACTGACGGGTGACACCGACGGGCTTGGCGCGGTCGGCGCGTACAAGGCGCTCGACAACTATACGCAGTTGGGCGGCGTATTGACGGTATTTGCGCTACCCGATTAAACTGCAACGTTTGACCAGCAATTAGTTTACATTGCGACCCCCGGCTGCATGCAGCGGCCGGGGGCCTTTTTTTGACGCACACTGTTTCTTGGGGGAACCATGGGAATACGCCTCAACTATCGTGCCAGCAAACGTGGCTTTGCGGGCATGATTTTTCTTGCTGTTACATTCATTACGTTCGCCTGTGCGGCGGATACGACGCAGAATCAGCAAACGGCATCCTCAGTGGTGTCAGCCCCGGAGTCGGCTTCCAACGAAAATGATAGCGATGCGCCTTACTCAATTGAATGTGGACAGGTGAACGACAGGGGTCAGCCATTTTGTTACGTCGACGGCGACACTTATATTGGCTGGCGAACATTTCATGGTTTTTGCCACGTATGTCATGCTCAGGACGCGGTGGGTAGCACATTCGCACCGAACCTGCTCGATCGCATGACCCAGTCCGATATGACTAAGGATCTCTTTGTGGAAAGAATGAACGAAGGGTTTACCGGGCAAGTAGGGGTGATGCCACCCTGGAAAGACGATCCGAATGTGAGGAAACGCTACAATGAGCTATATGCATATCTCAAGGCGCGGGCATCCGGAACTCTTCCGCCGGGTCGTCCCAAAAAGAAACCAAAATCGAATTGATGCACGTTCCGGATTCTATCTTTCGCCATTGGCTGTTGCCGGTCGTTGCGTGCGGCTTGTCGATAAGCGCATCCGCCGACGAAGGGCAGGCATTTCGAGTTTGCGCAGACCCTAACAACCTGCCTTTTTCGGCCAGCACGCAGGACGGCTTCGAAAACAAGATTGCAGAAATCTGGGCCCATGAACTCGGCTTGCCGCTGGAGTACACCTGGTTCCCGCAACGGCGCGGATTTATCCGCAATACACTCAAAGCGGCGAATACATCTGGAGATGGGTTCAAGTGCGATATCGTCATGGGCGTAGCGGCCGGTGTTGACAGCCTTTTGACGACGACGCCTTACTACCGCTCAACCTATGCGCTGGTCTACGCGAAGGGTCGTGGTCTTGATGAAGTGACAAGCGGCAAACATTTCATCAACTTGAATCCTGAGATTCGGGATCGTCTTAAAATCGGTGCATTTACGCCGACGCCCGGAGCTAAATGGCTTGCACGTCATGGCATGACAGAACAGATGGTCGCTTTTGTCGCTATGTCTGGCGATCCGGAGGCCTACCCGGGTGAGATCATCGAGAAAGAGATTACGGGCGGAAGACTAGACGCCGCAATCGTATGGGGACCGATAGCCGGCTATTTTGCCAAACGGGCGAAAGGCGTGGAGGTAGTCGTCATTCCACTGGAATCCGAGCCTGGCATTCAATTCGATTTCGCGATTTCCGCGGGTGTGAGATACGGTGACGGCGAACGGAAAAGGGTCCTGGAAGATTTAATTCGCAAGACAGCTGAATCGATGCGATTGGTCCTCGCTGCGTACAATGTGCCGTTGCTCGATATGGCGGGGGGCACAGGTCCTGATCAAATGCCTGATGACGATTAGATCCCGGAGTGAGATCGTCGTCCTGAGGATGACCAATTAATATGGTCGGATTCTTATCGAAAGAACACATCATCGCGGAACCAGGCTTCAACCGCTGGCGCGTTCCTCCCGCATCCATCGCTATCCACCTGTGTATTGGCTCAGTGTACGCGTGGAGTATTTACAATCCCGCTCTGATCAAAGCGCATGGCGTAGTCGCCAGTGCGGCCAGCGATTGGACACTCAAAGAAGTTGTCTGGATTTTCACGGTGGCCATCGTGTTTCTTGGATTGGCAGCCGCATTTGCCGGCCGCTGGCTTGAGCGGGTCGGGCCACGCATGGTGGGAGTCGTTGCCGCCTGCTGCTGGGGCGGTGGTTACCTGATTGGTGGCCTGGGTGTTTATACACATCAGTTGTGGTTACTTTATCTCGGTTATGGTGTTATCGGCGGTTGCGGACTTGGCCTGGGTTACGTTTCTCCGGTCAGTACCCTGATTCGATGGTTTCCAGACAGGCGCGGTATGGCGACGGGCATGGCGATCATGGGTTTTGGTGGTGGCGCAATGATCGGCGCGCCATTGAAGGGGTTCTTCATCAGAACGTTTTACCGTGCACCTGACTACCTGGGCTCGGTCGCCGACCTCGAATTGGTCACGCAAGCAGGCAAGCGTTTCGCCGAAATTGCCGGCGAACTGAAAGAAGTCGTGATTATTGGTGCAAACGACCTCGCTGGCATGCTGGTGCCGGGACCGGAGGGCGTCTACCTTGTCGGAACCGGATCTACCGGCGTGGCGCAAACATTTGTCACGCTTGGCATCATCTACTTCGTCGTAATGACGATTGCCGCTCTTGCCTATCGCGTCCCGGCGGAGGGCTGGCAACCCGAAGGCTGGACGCCGCCGGATCCCGCCAAAGCGGCAAAACGAATGATCACGGATCGCGATGTGGATATCGATCAGGCGCTGAAGACAAGACAGTTTTATCAACTTTGGATCGTTCTGTGTTTCAACGTAACGGCGGGCATCGGCGTTTTGGGCGTTGCAAAGACCATGATGAGCGAAATATTCGGCAGCACGCTGCCAAATATTGTCGATGGCGCTTTCGCCGCCACCTATGTAGTGATGATCAGTGTTTTCAACATGGTCGGGCGTTTCTTTTGGGCCAGCACGTCCGACTTCATCGGGCGACGTAATACCTACTGGATTTTCTTTGCTCTGGGCATTTTTCTCTATTGCTCGATACCGTTTTGCGCCCAACGTGTCAGTGCGGACCCGAGCGTCGTCTGGCTGGTCTATTTCTATGCGGCCAGCATGATAATTTTCACCATGTACGGCGGCGGCTTCGCGACAATTCCCGCCTATCTCGCCGATGTATTCGGTACAAAATATGTAGGCGGGATTCATGGCCGACTCCTCACGGCCTGGAGTACGGCAGGCGTGCTTGGGCCGCTGGCCATCACGTCCTTGCGGGAATCCTCGATCAACAATGCTATTGCCGAACTGGGTCCTAAGATTGACCCGAGCGTGTTTGCATCAAAATTCGGTGCAGGTATCGACCAGCTCGAGACGCTGGTCGCACAAAAGAGTGTCACGATCGCCAAGCTCATAGAAATTGCCCCGCCTGGGACGATTGACCCGACCAGCAGTCTGTACAACACGACGATGTATCTGATGGCCGCATTGCTTTTCGTCGCTTTGCTCAGCAATGCTGCAATGCGACCGGTGATGGAGAAACATTATTTGCCAACAGGCAAAATTGCCGAGAAATCCGCGACTACCTGAAGCACCTGAGGTAAGCAGACAGGCGCAAACGTAAACCAAGATTGAAGCAGCCGCTCGGCGAAAAGTTGATGAATTCCGAGCTCGTGCTGCGAATGCATTCAAAAGATGATTGATACGCCAGATACTTTCCTTTATTTATCAAAATGATACATACAGAATTTTGCAGGCATTGTAAGCTCGAATCTGGTTAGTCGTTCGGGACTTCATGACGGCTGTTCCCGTGCATACTAAATCCGCACCAACGGACCGCAATCGTCGCATGGATGCGCCGCCCAGCAGTTTGGACGCGACAAGTGCGGCCTCACCATGTTTTGCCGCGTCAAGAAGGCTCAGATTTAGAGTTCGCAGGTCGGTCGCGGCCATCGTAACGCCACTGCCGGCGGTAAGGATTACGACACATTTGAGGACACTTAATTATCGCCGTTTTCCCGTGTAACTTAGTCACATTTCATGGCTCCGCGGTGTGCCATCCTCACAATTATACGCAGGAAGTGATATTGTGCGCCGCTGGCAGCACCTTAGAGGAGGTTGCGGAAATGACAACGGTAAGAGAGACCGTATCACTTAACGCCTCACCGACGGAAATCTGGTCGGTCATCGGGGACTTCGACAGTTTGGATTCCTGGCATCCGGCGGTAGCTGCAAGCGAGACGGTACAGGATGGCACAGCCCAAGTCCGCCACTTGAAGCTCGGTGACGGCAGCAAGATTGTTGAACGCCTCGATTCTCACGACGACGAGGCGAGGACTTACGTCTATTCAATCCTGGATGCTGGTCCGCTCCCGGTCCAAAATTATCAAGCGGCGATCGAAGTCAGTGGCGATGGCGCGAGTTCGCAAGTTACCTGGTCTAGCGAGTTTGAAGCGCACGGCGTCCCGGAAGCAGACGCGCAAGCCGCAATCTCCGGCGTATACACCGGCGGCTTTGCCGCATTGATTGAGAAATTCGGGGCTGCCTAGCCGGATTGTTTTGCGAGGGGAGATCGATGTTGCGAGTTCTGATCATGTTTCCGATCATGTTTCTGGTGGGTACAGCGTCTGCGGAACCCGCCCTCGAAGCGGTCGGGAGTTGTATTGTGATTCATGAAAATAGCGAATCGGACGGCGAAAAGACTACCACATGCTTTGAAAATATATCCCTGGAACGAACCTCGTTTGAATCAGGTGTATGCCTATGGAAGACCGAGGAACAGGCTGCGCAGAGCGTCCAAACGACGACGAAGTTCGTACCGTATTGTCCAGCTTCTTATGCAGCATATTGCGATCGACTGGTTCTTGGACCTGGAATCGTCGCACCCGTGAAAATATTTCTTTACGATAAATCGGAACAGGTGTTGGCGCGTGCCAAAAAGCAATGTGTTGGCGGTGGCGGCAAATGGAATACAAACGACGAGGAGTCCGATTAGGTAGTAGTACTGATGGAGTCCATGAATCAGCTGCACTAGTCTGCATTCATGTTGCGCATTCAAGCATCCATTTTATTGACCCGGCACATTCTGTTCGGGGTCATATTGACGCTAGTGTCGTTCGGTGGATCGGCAGAAGAAACTCCGCCATACAGCGTTCAGGATGGTTTCGTGGACCATTCGACCTACCTGAGGTGGCAAGTTTTTCACTCAGCCTGTCACAGTTGTCACGGTGTCGATGCTGCCGGCACCAGTGTTGCCGCGAATCTTGTTGAACAAATCAAGCGGCTTTCGTCGCGTGACTTCGGCATCTAGGTGCTGACCCGATATCGAATCACCGTCAGCGCGCAAGCCGCGTCCGGCGATGATAAAACCGAGTTGCGCGAAGAATTCCTTCAGCAAGTGTTACGACTGAGCGCGGAGAATTAAACCCCACGTGATGGATATATACGCCTACTTGCGCGCCAGAGCCGATGGGGCTCTGGCGCCCGGCCGCCCAATAAGGCAGCTAGAAAGCGAGTAATCGAATTACTGGTGATCAGTATTCTCGAGGTTCGTCATCTCAATTTAGTGACTTTGAATTCTGCCGGTCCGCCGCAACTTGCCGACGATCCGATACTTTTCGGCAACTTATGGATGTATATTACTGATTCTATAGAAAAACTCAGTTAGCCGGATCGCCCATCAAGCGGTCCGATTCTGCCTGCAATCGTTTCGATCATTCGCCTGATTGCGGAAAACTACCCATGTCAGGGTGTCATAAGCTAATATTACCGGTGCCGCGAGAACAAATAACAAACACGGAAACACGAGGACAAACATAATGAGTAGCCAATCTATACACCCGTCTATTGACAACGGTATTCAGGCAGGAAGTGACAGCTTCGCCGGTGGTAAATTGACCTGTAACTGTGATGCCAATTCCGTTGAAGTGACGGTTACATCACAAAGTGCCCACAACCATGTCTGTGGTTGCAGCAAGTGCTGGAAGCCAGACGGCGCTTTGTTCTCCATGGTAGCCGTCGTTCCCAGGGACAGTGTTAGCGTCACTGCGAATGAAGACAAGCTTTCAGTCGTTGACGAATCTGCAGCCATTCAGCGTCATGCCTGCAAGGACTGTGGTGCGCACATGTACGGCCGCATAGAAGATACCGGCCACCCGTTTCACGGTCTGGACTTTATCCACACGGAACTTTCCAGTGATGCGGGATGGTCAGCACCCGAGTTCGCCGCATTCGTATCGTCAATTCTCCAGTCTGGATTCTCAGCCGATAAAATGGACGCTGTTCGGACACGGCTGCGCGAGCTGGGTCTCGAGCCCTACGATTGCCTTTCACCGCCGCTGATGGATCTGATTGCCGGACATACTGCCAAAGCGGCATAGTCTGAAAATAACACGAGTTTTTGCTGGGGCCCGGGACATGGGGCTCGGCAAAAGCCGTGTGGTCATGCGTAAGACGCTACTTCAAAGGGCGAATACATGGGCATTGCACGACGCGTAATCAGACGGTCATCTTACCTTTACTTGTTCGTTGCCTCTTTTCTCTCAGGTGGCTGCGACCGGGCGCCGAATAACGATATCGAATCTCAAGAGTCCGCGACAAGCGAAACAAGCGCGTCAGTGCGGGAAGAGCCAGGATGGCCGGCTGAAGGCGAATTGCTGTATGTCAGTAACGAGGATTCTGGCGACATTTCGATTATTTCGACTGCCACCAATCAAGTCGTAAAAACGTTGAACGTCGGCCGGCGGCCACGCGGCATCAAGGTCGGTCCCGCCGGAGAAAAAGTGTACGTGGCCTTATCTGGCTCGCCCAAATGTCCGCCATCCATGTCTGACGAAGACTGCGAAAAACAGGTTACGGATAAGAGCGAAGACGGCATCGCGGTTGTTGACGTTATGACAGCCCGGGTGGATCGTGTGCTACCCGGCGGCTCGGACCCGGAACAGTTCGACCTCAGTGCGGACGGCAGCAAGCTGTATGTGTCAAACGAAGATTCGGATCAGGCAACCATTGTCGATATCGCGAGTGGAACAGTTTTGAAAACTATTCCGGTCGCCCGTGAGCCAGAGGGCGTGCGTCTCAGCCCTGACGGTACAATAGTTTATGTCACAGGTGAGACCGATCACGCTGTTACGGTTTTGGATGCCGACAGCGGTGCGGTCATTGCGACGATCGGTGTTGGCCTGCGCCCGCGTGATGCCATATTTGCACCCGACGGCTTGCGAGCGTTTGTCTCGGCCGAACTGGCGCACTCGATTGCGGTGATCGAGGTCGACAAGCACGAAGTCGTCGCGACCATTGAACTCGATGAGAGTGCCAAGCCGATGGGCATGGTAGTCACGTCGGACGGCAAGCGTCTCTATGTCGCCAATGGACGGGGCAAAACGGTATCGGCGATCAATCTCGACACGCTCGAAGTCGGCGACTCTGTCGAGGTTGGCCCGCGAGTATGGGGTATCGCGATGACCGAGGATGAGCGATTCCTTTATACCGCGAACGGTCCGTCTGACGATGTGACCGTGATTGACACCGCATCGATGGAAGTGGTTATAAAGATTGCAGTCGGTGAATCACCGTGGGGTGTCGTGATTGGGCCTAATCCGCGATAGTCGCCAAAGAAGTCACTATATTCGGGAAGTAGCCCGCTGGCTCAACCACGCGTCGAGGCTCCAGACGGTGCCGGCACGGGCGTAGAAGAACGCCAGGGCGGCGACAATCATCAACAGGCGAAGTCCGTGTCGTGAAAACGGTAAGCCCAGCCCGGCAATCTCATAGCTTAATAGCAAGAACAGTGCTCCCAGTGCGGACGTCCTGGTGAGCAGGCCGAATGTCAATCCGATTCCGACAAGCCCTTCACCTATGGCGGTCAGATGAGCGAATATTTCGGCATTGGGTATAACAAACTGTTGCAGAAAATCCCGGCACCAGGCCAGTGGATTGAGGTCTGCATACCCCGCCAGGATTCGGGGCATGGTTTCGATCCAGCGCGGGCTCGCCATTGGCAACGGCAGGATGCCGCCGAGCAGGACCCATTTCGTCACGACAGCTTTGATAAACCAGGCTCCGGAGGCTATCCGGAGGACAGCCAGCCATCGGTCCGCGTGTCGCATTTTACTTTCAGTTTCCAAATTGTTTTGCCCTTGACATTTGCAAGTCCGATACCTATTCGGGCGGCGCGTTCTGCTGCACCGTCTTTCGGACAATTTACCGGCTGATTGAATAGATGCTCTAGCGCATCCGGTTTAGATTTCTTGCACGGTTATCGCAATGATTCTGTGTAGGTACTCGGGTAATGTGCAGAATTTCAGCTTCCTTTGTCAATGCAAATTCATCCATTTCGGATGAAATGGGCGGTTTGCTGGTGTTTTCCTCACTGCGAATGTCGTAGTCTTCAAAAAAACGATTTCGAAGCGGGAATACTGATGGATAGGGGCAAAGGCGGTGACTGTACAAGAGGGGCCCTCGTCTTTTTCCCAGCACTGTACATAACACTTTCTTTGAGCAGTTCTTTTGCGCAGGAACCAGAAGAGATAGAAGAAATTGAGGTCATCGGAATAACACCCACCCACAGCGTGGGCTTTCCCAGGGAATTGATACCCACCAACGTTCAGAGGGCGACCAGCGACGATCTGGATCAAAGTCAGTCACTTGATCTGACGGAATTCTTGAATCGAAACCTCGGCAGTCTGAACATTAATGCGGCACAGAATAACCCCCTGCAACCGGATATTCAGTACCGCGGATTCACAGTTTCGCCTTTGCTCGGCCTACCGCAGGGAATTGCGGTTTATCAGGACGGCGTCCGCATCATGGAACCATTCGGTGACACGATTAACTGGGAACTCATACCAGAGTCCGCTATTGCCAGCATCAATCTGATTGGGGGCGCCAATCCCCTGTTTGGCCTGAACACTTTGGGCGGTTCCTTAATCGTCGATACCAAGGACGGATTCACGCATCCTGGTTATCGCGGTGAAGTCTACGGTGGATCGTTCGGTCGCGTTGTGGGTCAGGCGGAAGCTGGCTGGAATAACGACGAGTTCGGCTATTTCGCCACCGCAAACTATTTCGACGAAGACGGCTGGCGCGATCAATCGCCTTCGGAGGTCAAGAATTTCTTTGGCACGGCCGGTTGGCATGGTGAAGACAGCACCATCAATGTCGGATTTACTTATGGTGACGGCAAGTTGATTGGAAATGGTCCGACTCCCGTACAGTTACTGGATATTGATCGTGCCGCTGTATTCACCTTGCCGGATATCACCGAAAACGATATGAAAATGGTGATACTCGATGGCACGCACTGGTTCGATGAATCCCTGTTGCTATCCGGCAACGTCTTTTATCGCGACATCGATACGAACGCATTCAACGGTGACGGAACGGAATTCGAGGTGTGCGATGTCGCGGGTGAAGAAATTCTGGTGGATGATTTCGAGGATCTGGATGGCGATGATGAGTGCACCGCGGTGGACAACTTCAATATCGTGCTGGATCAGGACGGAAATCTATTCCTGGATGCTGCCGACTTCGATGCCATCAACAATATCGGCGCGCTCCAGCAGGAATCCCGTGGCGGTTCCCTGCAACAAACAATCCTGAAAAGGCTCTTTGGCCGCGAAAATCGTTTCATCTTCGGCGCCGCGTACCAGAAAGGTGAGGCCGAGTTTCGTTCCGTCGTGGAGGTGGCATCACTGCAAGAAGATCGGAGCACCTTGGGCAGCGGTCGCTTCGTGCCCGAGGAGGTAACCGAAGTCGCAACGCGAACCAGTACACGGTCGCTTTATTTCACCAACGTCCATAGCCTGACCCGGGATGTTGCGCTGACCGTTGCGGGGCGATTCAACTCGACCCGGATCGACATCGATGATCTCTCCGGCGATCAGCCGGAGTTGAATGGGCGTCATCAATTCGATCGATTCAACCCGGCGGTGGGCCTGACCTGGCAGGCGATGCCATCACTTAATGTCTACGGCAGCTACAGCGAATCCTCACGGGCCCCGACTCCCGTGGAACTCACCTGCGCCGATCCCGATGCTCCGTGTAATCTCCCCAACGCCTTTCTGGCTGATCCGCCACTGGAGCAGGTTGTGGCCAGGAGCTTTGAGGGCGGTCTGCGGGGACAGGTCGATCACATAGGCGGTGCGGAAGATGGCAATATAACCTGGAATGCCGGTGTGTTTCATACGACCAGTCACGATGACATCATTTTTCAAAGCACCGGCGGCGTGTCAGCCAACGAAGGTTTTTTCGATAATGTCGGCGATACCGTTCGCAGTGGCGTCGAAGTCGGCCTGAGCGGCGACTCTGGCAGATTAAACTGGTTCGCCAACTATGCCTTCGTTAATGCCGAGTTTGGCGATCCGTTTAGCGCCATCAGCCCGAATCATCCTTTTTCAAATGACGACGGTGAAATCGAAGTGGAAAAGGGCGACCGCATTCCCGGCATTCCGGAACATACGCTGAAATTCGGCGCCAACGTCGCCGTTACACCTCAACTGACGCTGGGGGGTGAAATTATCTATAACTCCGGCCAGTTCCTGCGCGGTGACGAAGCAAACTTGCTCGATGAAACGGATGACTACGCCATCGCATACCTCCATGGCGAGTACAAGATCAACGACTACTTGACGGTGTTTGCCAAGGTGGAGAATCTATTCGACGTGGAATACGAGACCTTCGGGTTGCTGGGCGAACCGGCCGAAATCCTGGGACCTGCATTTGACGATCCGCGCTTTCTGGGACCCGGCCCTGAGCGGGGTGCCTGGGTAGGCGTACGTGTTGAACTCGGAAAATAGGCAACTGAACGGCCAACAAATACTTGCCACAAAACGTGCAAACGCGCGGCAATTGCAACGTCGTTCACTCCGGTTTTTGAAATAATAAGGTCATTCGGTTGGACTCGCCAATGGCCTGCATTTGGGCTCGCAGGTCGGGGTCGTCGTCACTATCGGTGAGAGTCGGCGGCAACCGCCAGACGAAGTCCCCTTCAGTGGGTTTATCCTTATCGTTTGCGTTGATGCCACTTCCTGACAAGAACTCGAAGCCCGCCGCTTCCATTCGCGCGACGACGAGGCTCTCTTTCAGATAACCGTTTGATCCGTCCGCCCACCCATCCGGCATCTGATAGCTGCTTTGATGTTGCACGACACCGACGATGCCACCGGGCTTCAGGGCCCGATACGCGTCCTTCAGTGCTGCCGTCAAATATCCGCCATCATCTTCAAAACGATTCAGATTGTGTAAAGCCCGGATAAACAAAGCAGCATCGGCCGTGCCTGCGAGTTGATCGGGCATTGATCCGAATACGAACGCTGATACTGTGGCGCTGTCGTCATCGAGCCAGGATTCCACCTCGGCCGTCCAGTCGCTGATCCAGGTCGTCTTTGCCTCCAGATATTCATCATCGTAGAAGCCGAATTTTGGATACATGTCCAAAGCATAATCGGCGCCGATCAGGTGCCCGCCCTTGCCGAGATACGACAACAGAATTCTGGAATACCAGCCGCGGCCAGGTAGTGCCTCTACAACGGTCATACCGGGTGTGACGCCGAAGAATTCCAGTGTTTCCTGCGGATGCCGATACTGATACCGTGCTTTGATCTCTGCGGCCTGGACGCCCAAGACCGTCGCGAGGCGGTCAGGGGATGACTCCACGGCCGCTGGTTCGCCACTTTCTGTCGGCGCTTTGTCGCATGCGGTCAATGCCAGTGCCATTAAAAGAACTGTTAGCTTATGCATCTCAGCCACCCAACATTTGGATTATCTGGTTGGTAGGAACGACCTTCCATTGTCCACAAACACGTATTCCATAGCAACTGATTCGAACTTTCCGACCTCGAGCAAGAAGCGCAAGACGTCAGCATTTGCAAGGCCTTCATTTTCGCTTTGGCTGCCGATCATCCTTCACGCCACGGCAGACCTATTGGCAAGTATTCGGTACTATGGCAATAATTCCTGACCGATTGCCTTCACCGCCTTTACAAGCACTTCAAAGTCAGATCTTCGGCTCCTGTGATTGCAGATTGCAACACGGATAGAGAAACGGCCGTGAAGTTCGGTGGATGAGGGCGCTGCGATGCCGCGTTCCTGCAATCTCATTAGAATCTCGGCATTCGTGTCGTTTAGCTGCTGCTCATCAAATCCGTCAGCAATGAATCGGAAGTTGACAATATTCATCGCAGTCGGCGCCAGGATCTGCAGATCCGGCTCGGCTTCGACAAGCGAAGTCAGGTAGCGTGCTTGTTGAATGTTTTGTTCTATCTGCTCCCCGTATCGAGTGACGCCCTCTATCTTCAAGCCCATCCAGGCTCGCAAGGCGTTAAACGAGCGTGACAGTTGAACGCCGTATTCGGAAAAGTTGAACGGCCCCGATGCCAGCCCACGATCGAATTTCCTGAGATATTCGGGGACAACGGAAAAGGTATTTCGATGCGTCTCCGCTGTGCGAACGAGGACGCCGCCGCAGTTGTATTGAACGTAGAGCCACTTGTGCAAATCGAAGGCAAGCGAGTCAACTCTCTCGAGTCCGTCGACCAGATGTGCCGATGAGGGGGAGAGCTTCGCGAAGGCACCGAACGCTGCGTCAGCATGTACCCACATGTTCTCCCGCAATGCGAGGTCGACCAGCACGTTGATCGGATCTATTGCGCCCGTGTTCACGGTGCCGACGTTGACAATGATGCACGCGGGGAGGTGGCCCCTTGCACGGTCTCTTGAAATCGCCTCGAGCAGTAGATCGATATCGATCGTGAAATCGTCGCGCACGGGAATGCTTCGCAAGGAGTCCGATCCCAGGCCCATGAGTTCGATCGCTTTACGCACACACGAGTGAGTCTCGGATGACGCGTAGTAAATCAGCCTTGGATGGGCGCTGACATCGATACCCTTGTCGCGCACGTCATAAGGTGCGACATGGGTACGCGCGACGGCAAGGCCAACGAGGTTGGCCATGGATCCTCCACTGACAAGCAGGCCGCTTGCATCCTGAGGATAATCCAGCATGGTCTTCAACCAGTCCAGCAGCTGGAGTTCGACATACGACGATGCGGTTTCGTCGATTCCGAGCCCGCCGGAATTCATCGTGGATATCACGAGATCGGCCAGCAACTGCGACGGTGTGCCGGTGCCGCCGACCCAACTCCAGAAGCGCGGGTGAATATTGCCGGTCGGGTAGGGCAGTATGTGGTCGCGTACCTGTTCGTACACTTCCTCCTGCGACGACGGGTCAGTCGGTAAAGGTTCGGCAAACAGTTGCTTCGACTCATCCGGCAACGGCTGCCATATCGGCCTGTCACCGACTGTCTTCAGATATTCGATGGCGTCGTCGAATGCCTGGTGTCCCAGTTCACGCAGTTTTTCCCAGTCTTCCGGATCGAGCGAGCGTTCAGTCGTTTGCGTAAAAATATCTGCTGGCTCTGCACTCACAGTCTTACCCCGATTGTCGATTGGACTCATTTCGAATGTATCCAGTATCCAGTCAAATTCATTGCTGACAATACACAGTTAAAGCTTCCCGGCTGGTAAACACTTTGGCCCGGTTTCCGAATCTATTGGCTGTATAGTTGCCTTAAGACTAAGCAATATATTCGAACCCTGTTCTCACAATCCACCCGGAGACGACCGTGTCTTTGACTGCTCGCATGACCAGATTGATATTGTCCCTTTGCATTGGGCTGCTGCCAACCCTGACGCCTGCGCAGGAGAGATTTGACGTCGCTGTTGTCATCGATGGCAGCCCCGATCGGCTCGAGGAGCGCAACCAGGTCTATATCGACGAATTGCTGGCGCTGACCGAAGGTGAGTTCGATGTTCGCGTCAGCCGTATTGACGGCGGCTGGACTATCGACGGTATTAACGCCGCGCTGGATCAGGCCTATGCAGACCCCGAGATCGAGATGGTGATGGCTACTGGATTTGCGGGCAATCAGATAGCCGCAATGCGGCGCGAATTTCCGAAGCCCACTTTCCTGCCGGTGATGCTGGACGTCGGCGTGTTGCCGTCTCGGGCAGTGGAGGGCAAGTCGGGCATACGAAATCTGAACTACCTCACGCTCTATACCGATTTTGGTGACGACCTCGACACGATGAGACGGATGGTGGATTACCGCAATGTCGTTGTCCTGATGGGGGAATTGCTCGCGGCTGTCATACCCGACCTTCGGCAGGAAGCCACGACCATAAGCGAAGAACGCGACATCAACTTCCAACTCGTTGCTCACGACGGAACAGATCACAAGTTGATGGGCAGAGTGCCGCCGGAAACAGACGCAATATTCATTACGGGATTACCCAGGATGCCGGCAGATGACTTCGACAGACTGATTGAGACAATCAACGCGGCGGGGATTCCCAGCTACTCGTTCGTCGGTATCCAGGATGTCCGACGGGGTGTGCTGGTCACCAATTCCGCACGCAGTAATCTCGACAAGGTGGCCCGATTGAACGCATTGAATATGCAGGCGGTGATGATCGGTGGGCGCACTGAAGAGCAGGACATTACGTTCGAGGATAAGCGGAAACTGACCATCAACATGGCGACAGCGAGACAGATTGGTCTGTCGCCAAGCTTCGAGGTCGTCGGACCGGCGACCTTACTCAACCGCGAAGTTGCCGCTACCGGCGAAGTCCTGGGTCTCGAAGAAATCGCACTCGAGGCCATCGCAAAGAATCAGGACCTGGCCGCAGAACAATTCGGCGTACTGGCGAGCGAGGAGGAGATTGCCCGGGCCCGCGCTAATCTGCTGCCGCAACTGAACGCAGGCGCGAGCTACACGA
>CAYLSX010000039.1:0-11010 GCA_964386685.1 uncultured Woeseiaceae bacterium
ACTCCAGATCAGGTCAAGGGAAACGACTCGGAATCTGAAATGTGCAGGCTACAAGTCGTAGAGCATCGGCAGGACGATGGAGAAGCCAATCCACATGATGATCGTGAGGGGTATGCCCACCCGCATAAAGTCGGAGAATTTGTAGCCGCCGGCGCTCAGGATGAGCAGGTTCGTCTGGTAGCCGAATGGTGTGGCATAGCTCATATTGGCACCGAATAGCACGGCGAGCACAAATGGCTCGGGGTTGGCACCAAGCTGCTGGGCGATCGCGACCGCAATAGGCGTGCCAATCACCGCCGCAGCATTGTTCGAGACGACATTGGTCAATATCGTCATGATGAGCATGAATAGACTCAGCATAAGCGGAATCTCCATGCCGGAGGCAACGCTGACAAAGCTCATTGCCAGAAAATCAGCCATGCCGGTGCCGATCAGGGCTTTGCCGAGCGCGAGACTCGTCACAATGATCATGATTACCGGCGTCGATAAAGCATGCGCTGCATCGCGCCACGACAGGCAACCCATCGCCAGCATCATACCGACGCCGATTATCGCGCTGACAGATATGGGCATTAACCCAAAGGCCGCGGCCAGGACCACGAGTGCCATCATGGCCAGTGCTCGGTTGGCGCGATGGGTGTGTGGCAGATCGGTGGTGCCATCGAGTACGAGCATGTTGCCACTGGCTTTGAGTTTATCGATGGACTCGCGCGAGCCCTGTACGAGGAGGACGTCGCCGGCGCGAAGGTTAATCATATTTAGATCGCCGGTAACCTGGGCGCTGGGCGCCCGTGCCCGATGGACCGCCAGCGGCATGAGTCCGTAGCTGTTACTGAATTGCGCGACAGCAAGGCTCCTCAAATGAAGTGGAGACCCACGTGTCACGACCACCTCTGCAAGCTGCTGCCCGGCAGCCTGCAGCGGCGTGTCTTCATCTACCGGGTGCTCGATGTCTGACACGTTGTAAAGTGTCGCGCCCAACTGGCGTTCGAAATGCTTGAGGTTGTCTGGAGAGTCTTTTACGAACAGCCGGTCTCCGGGCTGCAAAATCACCGACGGTAACTTGGCGAGAAACAGCGATTCACTGCGTTGTATTCTGTCGACCCGCATGTGTCCGTCGGTTTTTGCAAGAACCTCCGACAGGCTCTTGCCGTCTGCGAAACTGCCTTCCTTTATGTAGAGCTGACTCGAAAACACGCGTGGCGATGTATCCGCCATTGGCGGGTCGCGGTCGGGTAGAAGTCGCGGTGCGATCAGCCACAAAAACGCCAGCCCGACGCCGCCTACGAGCGCGACCGGCAACATGAAGTCGAACATCCCGAATCGTTCCATGCCGAGATCGTGTGAGATGCCGACAACAAGAAGATTTGTCGATGTGCCGATTGTCGTAGACATGCCGCCGATAATCGTCGCCAGGCCCATTGGCAACATCACGCTGGATACCGGGAACTTAACCCTGAGCGAGACACCGACCAGTATCGGCATCAGCAACACGACGATAGGCGTGTTGTTCATGAACGCGCTCAATATCGCGCCGGCCACCAGGGTGACGAGCAGCGCAAGCACCGGTCGCGTCGACCACGCCCGCCCGACGATCGTCGCCAGTGGCTGTAATGCGCCAGTTGTCTCCAGCGCCTTGCCGACAATCATGAGTGCGCAAATCGTTACCAGTGCTTCGTTGCCGAAACCGGCGAAAAACGCGACCGGCCCGACGACAACGCCATCGGATACATACGGAAAGAATTGAAATCCTGCGACCAGGATGATGAGTATCCCGAGGGCCGAGGACTCCAGCGGGATGCGGTCACGCGTGAAAAGAATGAGCGCTACTACGGTGAGTAGCAGAACAGCAATCCCATGCGAATCTGGTGTAATCGTCTGCAACAGGTCCTCGCTGTTCCGATGGATTCCGGGGACAGTTTACTTAATTCCCAGTGAGCTGCGTACGATTTGCTTGTCGCCGATTCAAGTCAAGTAAACTGTCCCCCGAATCATACCCCGGCCGCAATGAGCGAGCGTGCGTTTTGCTGTTGCATGACAGCCCATGCCCGCGTGTGAAATTTGCGGAATTGACCGATATTCCAGCCATGCAGGGCTGGCTGGCCGTCAAAAGCGAAGGCATCTGCGTGGGTCAGCACCGGCAGCAGATCGGCATACCCGCTCGTGTCATCACCCCCTTCCGGCAGCACCGAGTAGGGTGACATGGCCAGCAGATTGCGGTGCCGCACTGCGGAACTCGCCACCGCCAGATGCCATCGGCGCTGCCAGTTCTGTCTGTGTGAGTGATCGCAAAGACCGCCGGACGGATCCGAGCGTGCCAGCGCCGGTAATAAGCCCGTTTGACCGGCGATCACATGAGAGCGATCCCAGAGGATTTTCCGCACTCGCCTCATGATCCCATCGACCCACTGCAGGCACTTCAGACAGCCCGGATCGTTGCCGTGCAGCTGAACGAGGTCGCCGATTCCGGAAACAATGATGGCAAGCCTCCGGTTCAACATCGCATCGCTGCGCTGACAGGCCGTCGTCCAGCTAAGCACATCCAGCAGTTGATCACCGAAATCAATGCAGGATTCGAGTGCCGATTGCAGAAGCGGCCAGCTGACCTGGCCTTTATCATCAGCGAACCGCGGCAGATGCAGACGGATAGGCAACCATGCGGATCCCGCCGGTACCTGCAATCCGTACGCGGGCAGTACGGCTTCCGCAACTTCATCGCCGAGCAACGGGCAGCCCGTTCTCACTGCTGCCCCATAGGCGGGTAACAAAGGGCGCTCGATTTCTCGCTGACGCCAGAGAAACGACCAATTTTTTTCGGTTTCCTCCTGAACCCTGCTGTTCTCGTGGTGCTTCATCTGCAAGCTGTCCAGAACCACATATCGCGGGCCGGACCCTAGCAGCGTGCGGGAAATCAGCAGGTACGCCTGCAACGGTATCTGATGGGAGCGCAGGCTCAGGCCAATCCTGGACAGCAAGGTCTTGTCGCCACCGAAGAATTGCCGAATGACAGAGCAAAGGCTCTCCAGAGCCTCGATTGCCGATTCGTCAGGGCCGAGGTCTTTAAGCGATAGTGTGACCGGCACGCCATCTTGAACCGGCTCGGCAACTCGCCGAAGAAAGTGCTCGGTCGCCGTCTCACACAGTCTGATCTCTTGCGGCCACGCCTGTATATCGGCACCGCCTGCAGTTATTCCAGCCGCACTCCTCAAAAGGCCCACCGCCAGCCCCAAATCCTGCAGGGTGTCCACCAGGCCCGTGGCGATATCCGTCGCCGAACCCGGTATGCAGCCATCGACCGGCTGCCGGGGCGAAAGTGCGTCAAAAACTATGGTCTCTTGCAACATGTCGGTCCATCCGTGGACTAGTGCGTATTGTCGTCCGACGGGAGCTCCAACGCCGCCCGACTATCTGGGCAGCATGAGGAGTTTTTGCGACTGCGCTACACTTGGACGCCCTGCGGGACACACGCAATGAGGATCTCGCGAATGCGATTTGATCGAGACAGGACTGCAATCATCGCGCTTATGGCGCTAGCGCTGGCAGGCGCCTGCAGTCAGGAAGTCCCGGTTGTCGGCGCTCCGGAGCTTGAGACTGGCTACTGGCAGGCGCGCATCACCCTGCCCGGTGGTGACATCGATACGGCGTTCGAAATCGGTCGCAGCGGAGACAGTTACCGCGCGACACTTATCAATGGACAGGAGCGGGTTAAAATCCGCGAGGTCAGTTTTTCTGACGGCAATCTGAAGCTGCGATTTCCGGCGTTCAACAATGAAATCAATGCCCGGCTCGAAGGTGACGAACTCATCGGAACACTGACACTTGTAAAGCGCTATGGCGAAGAGCAGATCATGCCCTTCATCGCGATCCCGGGCGGCGAACGGATTGGCACGGAAGACCGCGAGCCGGCTGCAGTCGATCTGTCGGGCAGATGGGACGCCGAGTTTCACAAGGAAGATGGCAGCAATGACCCATCCATTGGCGAGTTCGCGCAGCGCGGATCGCGATTGTTCGGCACCTTCCTGAATCCCACGGCTGACTATCGGTATCTCGCCGGCTATGTGCGAGGCAACACATTTCAGTTGTCGACATTTGATGGCGCACACGCCTACGTTTTCGCGGGCCGGGTTGAAGATGGCGTAATCAGTGATGCCGGCTTCTGGTCCGGAACCGGTTTTCACCAGAACTGGTCAGCGAAACGCGATCCGAATGCGACTCTGCCCGATGCATACTCGTTGACGTACCTGAATCCCGACTATGAGCGCTTCGATTTCGAATTCCCGAATCTTGCAGGCGAAAGAGTGTCTCTGGGCGACGAGCGGTTCCACGGCAAAGTGGTCGTCGTGAATATTGCCGGTACCTGGTGTCCCAATTGTCACGACGAAGCCGCCCTTCTGGCGGCCTTGTACAAGGAGTATCGTAACCTCGGCCTCGAAGTCGTAGCGCTGATGTACGAACACTTTGAAGATCAGGAAATCGCGATAGAACAGATCAAGCGGTATCGGCAGAAATTCGACATTCAATTTGAAACCCTGATTGCGGGAATCTCGGATACAACTGAAGTATCGAAGACGCTGCCTTCCCTCAACGCGGTACTCGCATTTCCGACAACAATCTTTATCGATCGTAGCGGCTCGGTACGAGTAATTCATACAGGCTTTTCCGGGCCCGGCACCGGCAAACATTACCAGCAACTAAAAAATGAATTTACCGGGCTGATCGACGAGCTCATTGAGGAACCATTCGACCTTGCCGAATCATAGAATTCCAACGAGCAAGTTACATGAGAGGAAATCGAAAAAATGCCATCGTTTGATGTAGTGAGTGATTTTGATCAGCATGAGGTCGTCAATGCGGTTGATCAGGCAAATCGGGAAGTCAACACACGCTTTGACTTCAAGGGCACTGGTTCGAAGTACGAACTCGAGGGGCAGCTGATTACATTAAGCTCGCAGTCCGACTTTCAGCTAAATCAGATGCTGGACATTCTGCGGCAGAAATTGACCAGGCGCGGCATAGATATTGGCTGCATGAAAGAGGACGAACCCGAGATTACGCTGAATCAGGCGAAACAAAACGTCTTGTTACGCAAGGGAATCGAAATGGTGCTGGCAAAAAGCCTCGTTAAAACCATAAAAGGCAGTAAGCTAAAGGTGCAGGCGGCAATACAGGGTGACAAGCTCCGGGTAAGTGGAAAGAAGCGGGATGATCTGCAGTCCGCGATCAGCTTACTCAAAGACACGGACGTCGATTTGCCATTGCAATACGAAAACTTTCGCGACTAATAAAAAATCGGCCAGGACCATGCGAAGAGCATTGCGCAGACAGGACATCACGTTTGAGGATAAGGATCAGGCGCTGCGGGCCGATGTGCACATGCTCGCCTCCCTCGTCGGTGACCTGATCAGGGAGCAGGGCGGCGATACGCTGTTCGAGCTTGTCGAAAGCGCGCGGCTTCGTTCCATTCGCCGCCGCGAGGAAAACGAGAAACCGGGCGAGGAGCTCGCGGACCTGGTCCGAGGCCTTGAGCCATCGCTTGCGATGGAGGTCATTCGCTCGTTCTCGACCTACTTTCAGATGGTCAACACGGCGGAGAAGGTGCATCGCATCAGGCGGCGCCGCGAGTATCTTCAGGAAGTTGGTCAGTATCAACCAGGTGGACTGGAAGAAACCCTCGTAAAACTGAAAGCCGCCGGCCTTGACCTGGACGCGCTTCAGGCGCTGCTCGACAAAATTCACATTGAGCCGGTATTTACCGCGCATCCCACGGAACCGACCCGACGCACGATTCTCAGAAAGGAACAACGAATTGTGCGGCGATTGATCGATATGTTGAATCCGACGATGACGGCGCAGGAAACGGAAGCCTGTCTGCAAAACATCAAGCTTGAGGTAACAACCGGATGGCAAACGGACGAACACCCGTCCGAACAGATGACTGTGGCCGATGAGCTCGAACACGTGCTTTTTTTCATAACAGACGTTCTCTATCCCTCCATGCCACCGTTTTACGAAGATATAGAAAACGCCGCCATACGAGTTTACGGCGACGAAGCCAGGCGACTGCGAGTACCCAACCTCTTAAGTTTCGCATCCTGGGTCGGCGGCGACATGGACGGCAACCCGAACGTCAACGCGAAAACGATTCGCGCCACAATGGCCAGGCAACGGTCTCTTATTCTCGATCTCTATTACAACGAGTGCGGGAGCCTGTCGGCGAAACTGAGTCAGACGAGTGAGCGCATCAATATCGATCCACTTATTCCCGAAAAGATCGACGAGTACCGCCACGTATATCCGAACGCGTATCACGCCGTTCCATCCCGGCACCGGGATATGCCGTACCGGGTCTTCCTGAGGCTCATTCAGCAACGCCTGCAGGCGACTTACGACGACGATGTCTATCCCTATGAAAAGGCTATCCACCTGGAGGCCGATATTCAGCTAATCGCGGACAGCCTCGAGGCCAATAAGGGCGGGCATGCCGGTCTATTCGCCGTCCGCCGCTTGCTCCGCCGAATAAAAACCTTTGGTTTTCATATGGTTACACTGGATGTGCGCCAGGATGCGCTTGTCCACCGACGGGTAGTCGGCGAATGCCTCGGTGAGGAAAACTGGCTCGACTGGACCCCCGAGGAGCGACTGAGTCGCGTAGAGGATGCATTGAACAGTAATGAATCCCCCGTCAGTACCGCGGGCGTGACGACACGCAAGACGCTTGCCGTTTTTCAGGCGATTGCTTTCTGTCGCAGAAAGTACGGCAAACAGGCCATCGGCCCGTTCATCGTCAGCATGACGCAAGGCGCGGATGACATTCTTTCGGTGCTGCTGCTGGCTAACTGGGGACAGTTGCACAACCGCCAGGAAGAAATACCCCTCGACATTACGCCACTCCTGGAGACGGTTGACGATCTGCACAAGGGGCCGGAAATACTCGAGTCCCTTCTGGCGAATGACGTTTACCGGGAGCACCTGAGGTATCGCAATGATCGTCAGATGATCATGATCGGTTACTCCGACAGCAACAAGGATGGCGGGCTGGCATCCGCACGATGGGCCCTGCAAAACGCGCAGGTCGCGTTGGTCGCCTCCGTGGCAGAAAGGAACATCGAGCTGACCTTGTTTCATGGCCGCGGCGGCTCGATCAGCCGTGGCGGTAGCAAGACGCACGCAGCAGTCCTTGGCGCCCCGCCTGGAACCGTAAACGGCCGCCTCCGCGTAACCGAACAAGGCGAGATCATCAACGAGAAATATGGTCTGCGCGGCATCGCCTTGCGTACGCTGGAACAGGTCGCTGGCTCGGTGGCACTGGCAACAGCCATGCCACAACACCGCGGCAATGACATGCCCGAGTGGCACGCGATGATGGACGTCATCGCAGACGAGAGTCGCCGCGCTTATCGCAAGCTTATCTACGAGAACCCGAAGTTTTATGACTACTTCCGGAACGCAACGCCGATCGACTTGATAGAGCGCATGAAAATCGGCTCGCGACCGTCGTCACGCAGGGAAGGGTCCGGTGTCGAGGACTTGCGGGCAATTCCGTGGGTGTTTGCGTGGACACAAAGTCGATACGTCTTGCCGGGCTGGTACGGTCTCGGCACGGGCCTGCAGGCCGCGGCAAAACAATTCGACTCGAAAGCATTCACGGACATGTTTCGTGAGTGGTATTTCATGCGCGCATTAACCGCAGATGCGGAAATGGTGCTCGCCAAGGCCGACCTGGGGATAGCCAAGCTCTACTCGGAACTAGCCGATGAATTGCACGGAGAATTTTTTCCCGTCATAGAAAAAGAATACAACCTGACTCGCGACCTTATTCTTGAGCTCAACGGTCATGAAGCCTTGCTCGACGGTGACATCACCTTGCAGCGCGCGATCATGCTCAGGAACCCTTACGTCGACCCCATGAGCCTCATGCAAGTCGACTTACTATCACGATGGCGGGCATCGAATCGCGAGGATAAAGAGTTATTTGACGCATTGCTCGCCAGCGTAAACGGCATTGCACAGGGCCTGCAGAATACCGGCTAGCACGACCCTTTTCTCATTCGTCTTTGAAGCTCACGAATTCATCGAGCGCTTTGCGGTTGATATCGGGCACCATCGCGTCATCCGCCGGATAGCCGGTGACCAGCAACAGAAAGGGCCTCTCACTCTTTGGGCGATCCAGGACTTCGTTTAGAAAGGCCATTGGTGCCGGCGTGTGTGTCAGACAGACGAGCCCGGCCCGGTGTAGCGCGGTAATCAGAATCCCTGCAGCAAGGCCTGTCGATTCGACCGGATAATAATGCTTCACTTTGCGGCCATCAGGCAGGTAGCCGAACTTCTGCAGGAACACGGCAATGAGGTAAGGCGCTGTTTCCAGAAATGGCTTGTTCGTGTCGGTGCCAAGCGGCTCGAGCGCTGCAAGCCATTCCGCAGACGCACGATGTTCGTAAAATTCCTTCTCCTCGACTTCCGCGGCATCCCGAATGCGCTTTTTCGTCTCCGCCCCGCTGACGACGACGAAATGCCAGGGCTGCAGATTTGCACCGCTCGGTGCTGTACCAGCTGCACGAAGTGCGTCCTCGATGATGTCTATGGGCACCGGCCGGTCCGAGAATTCTCTGACAGTGCGGCGCCGGTTCATGTCGCCGTAGAAATCAACGAGGCGTTTTCTCATCTCCTCGATCGGATATTCCTCGTAGCCCGGCAACGCAATAAACGGATACTTACTCATGCTTCACTCACTCAGTCGCCATAAGACCGACCACTCCTTGGTCTCAGTCTCGGAGGTAACCTTTCCGCGGACGGATATGCCTGCTTTGTGGACGGACTCCGGGTCGCCCGTCTTCAAGGGATGCCATTCCGGAAGGTCATGACCTTCGGCCAGGCGCCGATATGCACAACTCGCCGGTAGCCAGCGGTAGCGCTCGGGCTTATCGGCTGCGAGCACAAGGCAGTTAGCAACCTTTTTTGCCCGTGCCGCGTAGTCGGTGCAACGACACTTTTTGGTATCCAACAAGCGACACGCGACATCCGTGAAAAAAACTTCTCCCGTATCTTTGTCCTCGATTTTCTGAACGCAGCACAAGGCGCAACCGTCGCAGAGCGATTCCCACTCCTCTGATGACATTTCGCTGAGTGATTTGCGTTTCCAGAATTCATCGTTCATCGTCAGGCCTTCCGAAACCGAGAATAACCGAAAACGACATGAAAGCCGTGTTTCTCGACTATGCGACGGTGGGGCCCGACCTCGACATGTCGCCCGTGACCGATCTTGTACCGGATCTCGAAATATTCGATATAACGCCGGATGAGTTGACGGCAGAGCGGGTCAGAGATGCCGAGATAGTCTTCACGAACAAGATCAGGTTTGACGCCGCGACACTCGCTAGCGCGAAATCGCTGCGTTTTATCGGTCTGACGGCTACGGGTACTGACAATGTCGATCTGATCGGTGCAGAGAAGCATGGCATTGCCGTCTGTAACATTCGCGGATATTGCACTCAGTCAGTCGCCGAACACGTCTTCGCTCTGCTGCTCAATTTCACTCACAGCATCAGTCGCTACGCTCAATCCGTACAAGACGGCGATTGGGAGAGATCAGCAGACTTTTGCATGCTCAAATTTCCGCTGCGGGAATTATCCGGCATGACGCTGGGCATCGTCGGCTACGGAGAACTTGGCCACGGCGTGGAAAGACTTGCGCGCGAGTTCAATATGAGCATTTGCGTCTCGCGTCGCCCGGGAGCTTCCGAAGCCGACGACGACAGGGTCGACTTCCACGAGATGCTGGGTCGTGCCGATGTCGTCACCCTGCATTGCCCGCTCAACGATCAAACGAGAAACCTGTTTGGCGAAGAAGAGTTTCGGCTGATGAAACCAGACGCCATTCTTATTAATACGGCCCGTGGTGGATTGATCGACTCTGCGGCACTTGCGGCGGCCCTCAGGAATGGCGAAATCGGTGCGGCCGCCGTCGACGTCTTGCCCGAAGAACCACCGATCGATGGCGACCCGCTTCTCGACTACGATGGATCGAACCTGGTGATCACGCCGCATGTTGCCTGGGGAACAATTGAATCCCGGCAAGGTGCCATAGACGAACTCGCAGCGAACCTCGCAGCATTCCTGAAAGGCGAACAAAGAAACCGCGTCGTCTAAATAGGGACAGTCCCGGGGACAGTCCCCAATACCGCCCAGGTTCATCCGATTCCAGTGATGATACGGAACCTTAATTTGGTCAAGTACTTCCCAAAATGGCGCTACTGTTGATCGCGTGGCGAATTTCATTCATCGTATCCTGCTCTAGGCCAGACTGGACGAGTGCGCGATATTTGCGACGTCGGGTCGGGCCGGTGGTTCCTAATGCCAAATAGACCGAATGACGAGTTATGAGGGAATTAGGTTGACCTTCTGCATTCGCTGAATAACTCGACCAACGATAGTCAATCGGGTGCTCAACAATATGTGCTCTGACTGGATTCAATTCTATATAGCGATAGCACGCTAGCGCATATCTATCGGACTGGATCAAACTAGACTTATAACGACCTCCCCACAGAGTACCGCTACGATCATAGATCCGGTTTATATATTGGACGTAGCGTTGACTTACGTTCTTGACCATTGCGGATACGCCTTCCTTTGTCTCTGGTGTTACTAACAGATGCACATGATTGCTCATCAAGACGTAAGCATGTATTGAACACCTATTTTCGCTCGCTTGTTCTTTCAGATGGCGTAAGTAAAACTGATAATCGCCGTCGGCGAAAAAACAGGATTGGCGATCATGCCCTCGTTGAATGACATGCCATGGAATTCCTGCAACCGCCAAGCGGGCTCGACGAGGCAATATTAATCTCCACACTCACAAATGTGGCTAGCACTTTAGATCAACCGATAACGTTTCGACCGCTCCCATTTGCGGGCAATCCTTCTTGTTTTGGGGACTGTCCCCGGGACAGTCCCTATTTAGGTGCCGATGATCTGGCGGGCCCATTGGACGACGACTCGCACGCGGGGTGC
>CAYLSX010000039.1:11110-15377 GCA_964386685.1 uncultured Woeseiaceae bacterium
TTTAGGTGCCGATGATCTGGCGGGCCCATTGGACGACGACTCGCACGCGGGGTGCCGACAGATCGTAGGCCTCGTCGAAGCTCATCCATCGGTATTCGTGGTGTTCGGGGCGGCCGAGCTCAGGTGCGATGCCCATTTCGACTGATTCCTGCCTGGTTTTGGCCAGGTAATAACGCGCTGTCTTGCCGCGATTGTATGGGCCGGTATCAGTGCTTCGATCCCCCCACGCGAAGTCGAGATCCGTAATGCCGGTCTCCTCGCCAATTTCCCTGATCGCCGCATCCATCGGCGACTCACCCTCCTCGCAAATGCCTTTCGGGAAATCCCAGTTGTGATAGGCGCGAAGCATCAAGGTGACCCATCCATCGCCTGTCTCGCGAGCGATGACTGCACCGCACGATAGCCTGTCGCCGTCATCGATCATGCTGCACGCAGAACATCGACAGGTGGTGCATTGATTGCGCCGCGGGCCGCAACAAAGCCGCTGGTGCAGACAAGGATGACGCCCGCAGCGAGCCCGCTCACCCACAGCATCGGGCTGAATTCATAGGGCAAATCGAAAAGCCGGTCCGCAATGACTGCCGCCAGTATGGATGCGCCGGCGGATGCCAGAATCCCCGCTGCGAATCCTAAGGCCGCAAACTCCGTCAGCACACCCGAAAGAACCGTACGTCGCCTTACGCCGAGCGCGCGAAGCATGGCGCTTTCGAATCGCCGCTCGTCGATCGTGGACTGAACGGCTGCGAAAAGCACCGCAATGCCCGCCGCGATCGTAAACGTGAATACCGCTTGTACCGCAAGGCTCGCCTTATCGATGATTCCCTTTACCTGCTGGAGTATGACGTCCAGATCAATGACAGAGACGGTGGGATGCGCGCGAACCAGGCGCAGCAAGACATTGCTCTGTGCTTCCTCGATTTTCAGGCTGGCTACGAAGGTCGCCGGATAGTCATCCAAAGCGCCGGGTGACAGCACCATGAAAAAGTTCGGCTGAAAGGAATCCCAGTTTATTTTTCTAATGCTCGAAATCGTCAAGTCGATTTCCTGGCCAGCGACCATGAAGTTAAGGTGGTCACCAAGACCGACGCCTAATTCCATGGCAGCCTCTTCCTCCAAAGAAACCAGTGGCTCGCCATCGTAGTCCGGTGGCCACCATTCGCCCTTGATGAGTTCGTTACTCGAGCTCAAGGTCTCGGCCCAGGTCAGGTTCTGCTCGCGATTGGCCATCCACTTGCCGTCCTCGACAGGATACTCCCGGGTTTTCACTGACTCCCCGTTTATGGTTGCCATGCGTGCCCTGACGAGAGGCACGAAGCGTGGCGCAGCAATGCCGTCGCTCTGAAATATTTCGGCAATTGAGCCGCGTTCGTGTGCCTGAATGTTGATCAGAAAGTGATTCGGTGCGTTCTCATCAAGCGTCTGTTTCCACCCCTGCAGCAGGTCCGTTCGAACCAAAGTGAGCAGCAACAAAACCGTCAGGCCCAGGCCGAAGGCGACGACTTGCACTGCGCTGTCCCGTCCGCGCCTCGATACATTGGCGAGACCGTAGCGCCATGCAATGCCCACACCGCCGCGCGATCGGCCCATTACCCATACGAGAGCCCGCCCCGCTCCATAGAGTGCAGTCGATACGGCAAGCATGCCGCCGAGCACGATTACCAGCATCGACGCATCGCCAATCGTGTAGTAAAGCAATAACGCTACGGCGATCAATGAAGTGCCGGCGACGAACATTCGCGATGGCGGCGGCGGCATCGCATCGTGACGCAATACTCGCAGAGGCGGCGTATTGCGCAATTGAATCAGCGACGGTAACGCGAATCCTGCCAACAGTATCAACGCACTGCCGCTGGCTAATCCCACGGGTGCGAGACTCGGATCCGGCAGGTCGCTTGCAAACAAGTCTCCAAGCATCATCGTCAAGGCGCTCTCGACAACGAATCCGACTGCGCTTCCGATAAGCACGCCGAGAAATCCCAGTATCATGAGCTGAACAGATGCTGCGGAAATAACGAATCGCTGGCGCGCGCCCAGACTTTTCATCAAGGCAACGGTATCCATGCGACGATGCGCAAATCGTCTTGCCGACATTGCAATCGCGACCGCACTGAGCAGTAGGGTTATTACGGCCGTCAACGATAAAAATCTTTGCGCACGGTCGGACGCATTGTTCGCTCGTTCGCCACTGTCTTCCTGGTTACGAACACGCACCGATTCGGGAAGGTCGTCTTCCACCGCATCGTAAAACTCGTCCACGTCCGACTCATCGCCCGCGACCAGCAGGGCATGACCAACACGACTGCCTTCATTGATCAGGCCGGTCGCAGGGACATCCAGAATATTGACCAGCAGTGACGGCGCCAGCGAGGCAAAACCCATTGACTGGTCAGGCCGATACGTCAGTACGGCGCCGATCCTCAGTTCGGATTCACCAACAGAAATATTTTCGCCAACGCTCAGTTCGAGTCTGGCCAGGATTGCGCTATCTGCCCAGACGGTGCCCGGTGCAGGAATGCTATCGACTACGCGCTGCTCCTCGAACAGGCGGTCGGAAATACGTACGTTGCCGCGTAGTGGGTAATTGTCACTCACCGCTTTTATCGTCACGAGTACGCTCAGGTCGCCTCCAAATACGACGCTTGGAAATGTCTGTGTATCGGCCGTTTCCAGTCCGTGTTCCAGCGCGGCCTCACGCCATTCATTCGGCACGGGGTCTGGAGAGCGCAGTCGGAGATCCGCGGCAAGCACTTCGTTGGCCTGCCGTGCGACCGCCCGGCCGATGCGATCCGTCAGGAAACCAACCGCAGTGAGCGCGGCTACGGCAAGCGCAACTGCGGCAAGCAAAACGATCACTTCGCCGGAACGTAACTCCCGTCCGAAGCTTCGCATCGCATAGATCACCGCTTTCATGTATTCGCCTTGCTATCGGAAACGAGTCGACCGGCATCGAGCCCGATGATGCGATCGCACCTTTCTGCAAGCGCCCGATCGTGTGTAACAAGAACAAGCGTTGTCGACGAGCTTTTGTTCAGCTCGAACATGAGGTCCATCACATGGTCGCCGGTTTGGCTATCGAGATTGCCCGTCGGTTCATCCGCAAAAAGTACAGCCGGTTCGGTCGCAAACGACCGGGCGATTGCCACCCGTTGTTTCTCACCGCCAGAGAGCTGGGCCGGGTAATGGCTCCAGCGATCTGCGAGCCCGACCTGCTTGAGAATCTCCAGGGCTGCCTGCCTCGGTGACTCTCTGCTGGCAAGTTCCAGCGGCAACATGACGTTCTCGAGCGCATTCAGAGACGGCACCAGATGAAAGGACTGAAACACGAAACCGACGCTGGCCGCCCGAACATCGGCCCGGCCATCCTCATCCAGGTCGGTAAGATTGATGCCATTCAACCAGATCTGGCCCTCTGTCGGCAGATCCAGCCCCGCGAGCAGGGCCAGAAGCGTTGATTTTCCGGCCCCGGAGGCGCCGACAACCGCGACTGAATCACCCTTGTCCATACTGAAACTCACGTCTGAAAGAATGGTCAGACTCCCTTCCGGGCTGATAACCTGCTTGGTAACACTCTCTGCCACCAACACTGTTTCGGTATCTATTGATTCATTCGACATGCGAGAATTTCTGACCCTTTTTCTGTTTCTGATTGCATTCCCTGCGGGAAGCGCGGAAGCGCCGACTGTTCTGGTGTTTGGCGACAGCTTGAGCGCCGGCTACGGCATAGACGTTGACCAGTCCTGGACCACTTTGTTGCAGGCCAGGCTGCGAGGACAAGGGTACGAACATCGGGTCGTGAACGCCAGCATTAGCGGGGAGACCACTGAGGGTGGCGCCAGCCGCATTCACGGCACCATGGAGCGCTTCGACCCCTCTGTCGTCATTCTGGAACTGGGCGGCAACGACGGTCTGCGCGGATTTCCCCCCGAGCGCATGCGCGGCAACCTCAGGACCATCATCGAGACCAGCAAGGCCGGCGGCGCCGCCGTCGTCCTGCTAGGCATACGCATACCCACCAACTACGGCGCCCGATATACGCAGGCATTCGAAAAAATTTATCGCGAGCTGGCAGCAGAGCTCGAGGTGCCCTGGATAGAGTTTTTCATGGAGGGCATTGCCATGAACGAGGAATTGATGCAGGACGACGGCATCCATCCCAATGCCGAGGCACAAGCAATACTTCTGGACAACGCCTGGCCTATAATTCAGGAAGCTTTGGAACAGGCGAAAACAAAAACGTGAAAAAGATCTGGCTAGAGTCCTACCCGGA
>CAYLSX010000039.1:15477-17085 GCA_964386685.1 uncultured Woeseiaceae bacterium
TGTACACGCCTCGCGAACTGAAGCATCAACTATCCGACTCCGGCGCGAGATGCATCATCATTCTCGATAATTTCGCTCACACTCTCGATGAAGTGATTGCAGATACCGCGGTCGAACATGTCGTCACGACCGGGATCGGTGATCTGCTCAAGTTTCCAAGCAATGTCCTGACTAACTTTGTTATTAAACACATCAAGAAAGCCGTACCGTCATACTCTCTGAAGGGTAGCGTCAGGTTTTCGCAGGCGCTTAAGGCCGGGCGAAGCGGTGAACTGGCGAAAGTCGAGCTCGGCTATGCCGACATCGCCTTCCTGCAATACACGGGTGGCACCACGGGTGTATCCAAGGGTGCGATGCTCAGTCATCGCAACATGGTGTTCAACATTCATCAGGCCCAGGCCTTCGAAGACGGAATCTGGGATGGCGTCGACCGTATCGTCGCGATCACCGCCCTGCCTCTATATCACATCTTTTCCTTACAGAGTAACTGCCTGTCGATAATGCTCAGAGGCGGCGAAAACATATTAATCACGAACCCGAGAGACTTCCCGGGGTTCGTCAAGGAGATGTCTCGACACAAATTCGGCTATTTCACCGGCGTCAACACACTATTTAACGGTCTGCTGAATACGCCGGGTTTTTCTGAACTGGATTTCAGTTCGTTGCGGCTCTCTGTCGGAGGCGGCATGGCCGTACAGGAAGCGGTCGCAAAAAAATGGAAAGAGGTGACAGGCAGGACGATTATTCAGGGCTACGGCCTGACAGAGACCTCGCCAACAGCGATCGTTGTTCCGCTGCATACTGAAGAATTCACAGGCACGATTGGCCTGCCTGTACCGTCGACGGAAGTGCGCATATGCGACGATGCCGGCAATGACGTGCCATTGGGTGAACTCGGCGAGATTTGTATTCGCGGCCCGCAAGTCATGGAAGGCTACTGGCAGAAGCCCGAAGAAACGGCAAAAGTCATGTTCCCGGGAGGCTGGTTCCGCACCGGGGATATCGGTCGCATGGACGAAGCTGGATTCACCTACATCGAGGACCGCAAGAAGGACATGATTCTCGTGTCCGGTTTTAATGTGTATCCGAACGAGATCGAAGGTGTAGTCGTGGAGATGGATGGCGTGCTCGAAGTTGCCGCAATCGGCGTGCCGGACGAAAAATCCGGCGAGATCGTAAAACTGTTTGTCGTCAAAAACGATGAGTCCGTGACGGCCGAAGATATAATCGACCATTGTCGCGGCAACCTTACCGGCTACAAGATGCCCAAGGAAATCGAGTTCCGCGACGAACTGCCAAAGACGAACGTCGGTAAAATCCTGCGACGTGCATTGAGAGACGAGTGAGCAATGTACGATGACTCCTGCTCATACCGTTAGTCGCGACCGGCATGGCGGCAGTGCCCTCTGCACTGGATCCGTTAAGCGTCGCACCATACATGCATGATCTTGCCTTTGTTTCTTTATTCGTGATATCCGGGGCTGAGTTTCCTGACCGTATCGACCAGCACGCCGAGGTGATCGGGGTTGATATCCGGCGTTATACCGTGACCCAGGTTGAATACGTGTCCCGGCCCCCTTCCGTAGCTTTGCAGTACATCTGAAACGC
>CAYLSX010000040.1:0-16950 GCA_964386685.1 uncultured Woeseiaceae bacterium
GCGAAAAAACAACTATTGAACGCTTCATAGCATTCTCCATTTTCAAAGCCCAAGAACGGCGTAAGGTAGCTTTTTAGCGAAAACCGGGCGCGAACTGCGTCACAGATCCGACTGTGACATCAATATCTATTTTGCATAAGGCCGAATATTTGCGCGCACGCAACACTATTTGGAAGGCTGCCGCCTATTTGCCGATACAGAACTCGGAGAATATTTTCCCCAGCAGATCGTCGCTAGTGAACGAGCCGGTAATCTCGCCGAGCGCCGCCTGTGCGAGGCGCAACTCCTCGGCGAGCAGCTCGCCTGCTTTCGAATCATGCAGCGCTTTGCGGCCGGTCTGGAAGTGGTCGTGTGCCCGGCTGAGTGCGTCGATGTGTCGCCGGCGCGCGGTGAACGCTCCCTCGCCCAGGTCTTTGTGTCCGGCAAGCGTTCTTATTTGTTCGCGAAGCCCGTCGACGCCGGCACCGGTTTTTGCAGAGAGGTTTACGATGATCGGCTCATCGTTTTGCACGCCGGGCTCTTCGCCGCTCAGGTCTATTTTGTTGCGGACACGTATCAGCGGAACATCGGCCGGCAATTCTTCGCCGAAGGCTGCCAGTGATTTCTCGTCGGTCTCGTTGGCATCCTGAATCCAAAGCACGGCGTCCGCGTTTTTGATTGCTTCGCGCGCTCGGCGAATTCCCTCTGCCTCAATCTGGTCCGGGTTCTCTCTAAGTCCCGCCGTGTCGATCAGCTCGACCAGCAGACCATCGATATCGATTTGTTCTCGCAGAATGTCTCTCGTCGTCCCCGCCACTTCCGTCACGATCGCGGCCTCCTGCCCGCTAAGAAGATTCAAGAGGCTCGACTTGCCGGCGTTTGGCTGGCCGACGATGATCGCTCGATAGCCGTCTCGTAAAACCCGTCCGGCACGCGCTTCTTCCGTTAATGTTTTGAAGGCCGCATCGCACGCTTCGATTCGTGCCTGCAATTGCTCATCAGAAAGAAAGTCGATTTCCTCTTCTGGAAAATCGATTGCGGCCTCGACGTGCAGGCGAAGCTTGACCAGTTGTTCTTGTAACGCATCGACGGCCGTGGAAAACATCCCGGATAAAGAATGCAGTGCCGCCCTTGCTGCTTGCGAGGTGCCGCTGCCGATGAGGTCTGCGATTGCTTCGGCCTGTGCGAGATCTATCTTGTCATTGAGAAAAGCGCGCTTGGAAAACTCGCCCGGCTCTGCCTGACGTGCGCCGAGTGAAATGGCTGCATCGATGACAAGCGACATGACAACCGGCCCGCCGTGACCATGAAGCTCGAGCACCGATTCGCCGGTGAACGAACCAGGTTCCGGAAAATAAAGCGCAATACCGGAGTCCACGGCGACTCCCGCCGCATCATGAAAATCTGTGAAGGTCGCAACGCGTGGTGATGGCACCTCACCAAGCAGCGCCTTGGCCAGTCGTGGCGCTTCCACGCCCGAGATGCGCACGACGCCGATGCCGCCGATGCCGGGCGGCGTCGCCGCAGCAACAATCGTATCGTGGCTATAGTCAGGCTTGTCGTTCACAAACCCTCCGTGCTCAGGATTTTTTCTTGCCTTTCCCTTGTTTGCTTTCCAGCTCTACAACGGTATTGATGCGCCACTGTTGCGCGATTGACAAGATCGTGTTGGTTACCCAGTACAGCACGAGGCCCGACGGGAAGAATGCGAAAAACCCGGTGAACATGATCGGCATGATTTGCATGACCTTCGCCTGAACCGGGTCGGCCGGCGCGGGATTCAATTTGGTTTGCAGCAGCATCGCGGCGCCCATGATGAGCGGCAAAATGAAATACGGATCTCTTGATGACAGGTCGGTGATCCAAAGCGCGAACGGTGCCTGGCGCATCTCGACGCTTTCCAGAAGCACCCAGTAAAACGCCAGAAAGAACGGCATCTGAATCAGTATCGGCAAACAGCCTGCTGCCGGATTGACCTTCTCCCGCTTGTAAAGCTCCATCATCGCCTGGCTGAGCTGCTGGCGGTCGTCCTTGTAGCGTTCCTGCAGTGCTTTCATGCGTGGCTGAATCGTGCGCATCTTCGCCATCGAGCGCCCGCTCGCCTGGGTGAGTTTATAAAACGCCAACTTGATCAGAATCGTGACGAAAATGATTGCCAGTCCCCAGTTCTGCACGAAGACATGAACCTTGCTCAGCAACCAGAACAGTGGTTGTGACAAAATCGTCAGCCAGCCGTAATCAACGGTCAGCTTGAGGCTCTTGTCTATGTCTTCAAGCTGATCCTGCAGTTTCGGGCCAACGAACAACGTCGTTTCGAATATCGCCTCTCCGCCGGGAGCAACGCGCGTCTCAGAGCCGATCGTGCTCGACACCGCGATCTCTCCCTTTTGCACGACCCTGAATGCATTTTGCGAATCACGCGCCGGTACGATTGCAATCAAGAAGTGGTGTTGAATGCTTGCGACCCAGCCACCCGGCGCGGCCAGATCAAACGGCCCATCCGATAACAGATCTTTTCTCTTTATCTTCTCGGACTTCTCGCCGTCGTAGATGACCGGCCCATCGAATGAATACGTGTCGACATTGAACATCGAGCGCTCTATCTCATGGGACCGTCTGCGAATTTGCGTATAAGTCGCGCCGCGCCATTCGCTGTCGCTTAAGTTGCTCACCTTATGCTGCAGGCCGATCGCATAGCTGCCGCGCACGAATCGATATTGCTTGGTAATTGTAAGTCCCTGCCCGTCGCTCCAGCTCAGCGGTACGATGAGTACCTCCTGCCCATTCAGTTGGTAGTCACTCCGGTTGCTCGAGTACGTCGCGAGGTGGTTTGCTTCGGGGCCGTCGCCGCGTGTCCGCAGCCCGGATTGGATAAGCCCGAGATCAGCGGCCTCCGGGGTTAGTAGCGCTACGAGTGTGTCGGGCTGGTCCTTGGCAATCGGATAATTCTTGAGCGTTGCTTTTCTAATCGTGCCGCCACGAGTATCAATCTCTATGTCGAACACATCCGTGCTAACGCGGATAATTCCCGCCGGCTGCGGCATCACGCTGGTTTCGGGAAGCGCGGGTGCCAACTCGGGCGCCAGGGTATCCGGGCCTGTCTCCGGCAAGGCCGGCAGCTCGTCGTCATCTGTAACCGGCGAGAGCGCCCCTTCGCTTACCGGGTTGCTCGGCTCGGTCGCTGTCGAGGCGTAATCCGTTACCCATTGCTGGTAGGTAAACCAGGCCAACAGCCCAAAGGCAGCCCATACCAGCAGTCGTTTATTATCCATCTAACTCTCGTCCATTAACGGCAGCCTGGCTTCTTTGCCAGTGTTCGGCCAGGCTGTCAAAAAGTTCTTTGTTGCGCGCCTGGGCCGCGGCAGTCTGACACATCACCACGAAATCGATCCCGCCCAGCGTGTCTTTATGCGACCGGAAGGACTCGCGAACGATTCTCTTCAGGCGATTGCGCTGAACTGCCAAACGGCAGTTCTTCTTGGAGATCGCGAGGCCCAGTCTGGCGCTCTTCCTGCGGTTCTCCCGCGACAGCACGGTGAACAACTTGTCCCGGCTCCGATGCGCTTTTTTGAAGACGCGCTGATAGGAATCAGCGTCGAGCAAGCGGTCCTGTCTTCTGAGCCGCTGGGCCCCTGCATCACTCTGTTTTGGTTTATTTTCTGTCGTAACGGCGATCCGCGCTACGCCCGCAATGCTACGGCGACAGCTGTGCGCGCCCTTTCGCCCGGCGGCGCTTCAGGATAAGGCGGCCGGCTTTTGTCGCCATGCGCGCTCTAAAGCCGTGTGTACGTGCCCGCTTGATTCGGCTGGGCTGGAACGTGCGTTTCATCTGTCAAAATTCCTGGACGGTTGCCGCAATCTCAAGATCCAAATACCTCCAGATCGCGACTCAAAAACAAGGCGGGCAAGGGTACGCGTGGGAGAAAATTGTGTCAATAGAATAAGGTGTTGCCATCACTTAAAACAGAATTGAAATGATTTCTTCCGGCCTGTGGCGCAGCCCTGATAGACGTTATAGACTGGCCGACCTTTACTGTTTCAAAATAAGAATTCGAATGACCGCTGGGGAACCCCTATCTCAGGCTGAAGCCACGCCCTGGAGCCGCTGCACACGTGCATTGAAGGCTGAGCTTTCCGAGCAGGAGTTCAACACCTGGATTCGACCGCTTCAGGCCGTCGACGACGATAGTATCTTGCGCCTGCTGGCGCCTAATCGATTCGTCGTAAACTGGGTTCAGGAACATTACCTGAAGACGATCACGGCACACCTCGACAGCCGCGTCGATTTGCGCCTTGAGGTCGGATCGCGTCAGACAGCGAGCCAGGACAGCAGCGCGCCGGCCAGGCAGCGGCGCTCCGCAAATGTCCAGCCGATCGCGAGCCGCCTGGATCCGAACTTTAGCTTCGAAAACTTCGTTGAGGGCAAGAGCAACCAACTCGCAAAAGCGGCAGCGATTCAGATCGGACAAAATCCGGGCAAATCCTATAACCCCTTATTCATCTATGGTGGCGTCGGGCTCGGCAAAACTCATCTGATGCACGCCGTCGGCAATGCCATGCTGAAAAACAACCCGTCTGCGCGGGTGAGTTATCTGCATTCCGAGCGTTTTGTGGGCGACATGGTGCGCGGGCTGCAGCACAACACCATCTCTGATTTCAAGCGCTTTTACCGCTCGCTTGACGCTTTGTTGATTGACGATATCCAGTTTTTCGCCGGCAAGGAGAGATCCCAGGAAGAGTTTTTCCACACCTTCAATGCGCTTTTGGAAGGTCACCGGCAAATTGTGTTGACCTGTGACCGATATCCGAAGGAAGTAGGTGGCCTGGAAGAGCGGCTCAAGTCTCGATTCGGATGGGGCCTTACTGTCTGTATTGAGCCGCCCGAGCTCGAGACATCGGTAGCTATCTTGATGAGTAAGGCCGCTCTGGAAGGCGTCACCCTTCCCGGTGACGTCGCATTCTTTATCGCAAAGAGAATTCGATCAAACGTTCGCGAACTCGAAGGGGCATTGCGTCGCGTGCTCGCAAATTCACAGTTCACCGGTCATGCCATTGACGTCGCCTTCGCCAAACACGCCCTGAGAGATTTATTGGCCCTGCAAGACCGGCTCGTTTCTATAGAAAACATCCAGAAAACAGTAGCTGACTATTTCAAGATCCGTGTTGCAGACTTGTTATCCAAGAGACGCAGCAGATCGATTGCCCGGCCCCGACAAGTTGCCATGGCTCTGGCAAAAGAGCTGACCAATCACAGCCTGCCTGAAATAGGCGATGCCTTTGGCGGGCGTGACCACACGACGGTCTTGCACGGCTGCCGGCGAATTGCCTCTTTGCGGGAAAGCGAGAAGCGTATTGATGACGATTACCGAAACCTGTTGAGGACCTTGACAGGATGATGTGCGCAAGCTGTGAATAAGTGCCGCATGGCTTTTTATCCACAGGACACACACAGGCTCTAAATAGATCTTGCACCGCTACAGACAAGGGAAATTAAGGCACAACAGATTGATTTTAAAAGATATTTATTACTTATCCACAGGCTTTCGCTTCGCTAATAATAGTAATAAATAGAGACTTTTCCAATATTTATTAACAGGGGACATTAATGAAATTTACGGCTGCTCGCGAAGCGCTTTTGAAGCCCTTACAGGCAGTAATCGGTGTTGTTGAACGCCGCCAGACCATGCCGATACTGGCAAACGTCTTACTTGTTGCGAAGGACGGCAATGTTGCTGTTACCGCCACAGATCTTGAAGTAGAACTGGTGGCAAATGCTGAGGTTGAAGTCGAAGGCGCTGGTGAGGTAACGGTTCCTGGGCGTAAGCTCCTCGATATCTGTCGTGCGCTGCCGGAAGAAGCGAGCCTGTCGATCGTGTTGAGCGGGGAAAAACTTGCGATCAAGTCCGGCAGAAGCAAATTTAGCCTGACGACACTACCGGCCGCGGATTTCCCGACGATCGAGGACATCAATGCCGGGCAGACCATCGGCTTGCCGCAGGCAACGCTCTGTAAATTGTTTGATAAAACCCATTTCTCGATGGCGCAGCAAGATGTGCGTTATTACCTCAACGGCCTGCTCGTTGAAACGGACGGCAAACATTTGCGAGCCGTAGCGACAGACGGGCACAGGCTTGCGCTTTGCCAGGTGGAGCTCGGCGGCAAAAAGATGCCTGAGCAGCAGGTTATCGTTCCGCGCAAAGGGGTCCTGGAATTGCAGCGCTTGATGAGTGGTGAGGGCGATGTGGATCTTCAGCTCGGCAGCAACCACATCAGAATTGAGCTTGAGGGTATTCGATTTACGTCCAAGCTCATCGATGGACGGTTTCCGGAGTATGAACGCGTGATCCCTCAGGATACGAGCAATGAGCTTTCGGCCGATCGGGATCTGCTCAAAGGCGCCCTGCAACGCACAGCCATTCTGTCGAACGAGAAATATCGGGGCATTCGTCTAATTATCCGTGACAGCGGCATGGTCCTTCAGGCACACAACCCCGAACAGGAAGAGGCCGAGGAAGAGCTCGAAGTTAGCTACAAAGGCGACGACATCGAGATCGGTTTCAACGTCAACTATCTGCTGGATGCGCTCGGCGCGATCGAGTCCGGAGAGGTGACTTTATCGGTTGTCGACAGTAATTCCAGCTGTCTTCTGCGCGAGCCAGGCAATGACGATTGCAAATACGTCGTTATGCCCATGAGGCTGTAGGCAGCATTGTTGCTTGTCTCTCCGGCATTTCACAGCGACTGACTTTCGCTGCCTGACGAGCATCGCTTTAGAGGCAGACCCCCAGTACAACCTGATCCATGGCCAGAACGCCTCTGGCAAAACCAGCATTCTGGAGGCTATTGCGTATCTGGGGCGGGGCAAGTCTTTTCGTGGCGCCGGGGTTCAGGACCTGATCCGCCACGGTGAATCGGAATTCGTCCTGCTCGGTAAGGTCGAGACCGAAGCCCGCCTGGCAACCGTCGGTGTGCGCAACAGCCAGGACGGCCTGGAGGTCAAGATAGATGGCGATCGGGAAACCAGCGCGTCAGCGCTGGTGGAGATTCTTCCGTTACAAATCATCGATCCCGAGATCCACAACCTGGTTTCCGGGGCGCCCGAACAGCGGCGGCGCTATCTCGATTGGATAGCGTTCCACGTGGAACCAGCCTATGCGGAGCGCTGGAGCCGATTTCGGCGGTCGCTGAAACAGCGAAACGCGGCCCTGCGGGACGGTGCCAGCAAATCAGCCACAGCCGCCTGGGACAGGGAGTTTCTGGAGGCCGCGGAGGAAGTTGATGAGACGCGCCAGCGGGTGCTCGACATTGCCCGGGAGTCTCTCGAGGAAACGGGCGCCGCCTTGCTTGGCAGCGAGGTTGGCTTCGAGTACCGGCGGGGCTGGGCCACCGAACAGACCCTGGAAGAGGCGATGATCTCGGGATGGGAGCGAGACCGGCTGGCCGGAACCACGCACTCGGGGCCGCAGAGAGCCGAGCTCAAATTGATCTATGATGAGCGGCAGGCGAAGCGCCTGGTGTCCAGAGGACAGCAAAAGCTTCTGGCCTGCACCATGATCCTCGCCGCCACGGAGGTCGTTCAGACGGCCCTGGAACGCCCCCTGCTATTGTTGCTCGACGATCCGGCGGCGGAACTGGATGATGAGGCCCTGGCCCGGCTCCTGAATGGCGTTTTTGGGCTCGGCAGCCAGATAATCGCGACCGCGCTGGAGCCAGAATCGCTGCCTTTTCCCGAGCAGCCGGCCGTGTTCCACGTGGAACATGGGGAATTACAAAAAACCAGCTGATTTATAGTCCAAATCGCTCAATTTAACGCCCTGAATCAAGTCCCTTAATTGCCAGAAAATCTCTTGTGAAAAGGTGCGCTACGCACGCTTTCTGACACCCTTTAATTAGCCCTAAATGGTACAATATCCGGAGTTTTTTAGAGGGTGCCGGATGACCGACGAATCAGAATATACTTCCAGTAATATCAAGGTCTTAAAGGGCCTCGAGGCCGTCCGGAAAAGGCCCGGAATGTACATCGGCGACACCGACGACGGCACCGGTCTCCACCACATGGTTTTCGAGGTTGTCGACAACTCGATTGACGAGGCTTTAGCGGGTCATTGCGACGTCATCACGGTCACCATTCACGCCGATGAATCGGTAACGATTACCGACGATGGGCGGGGCATTCCGGTCGATATTCACCCTGAGGAAGGGCGTTCCGCGGCCGAGGTCATCATGACCGTTTTGCACGCCGGCGGAAAATTCGACGACAACGCCTACAAGGTCTCGGGCGGCCTGCACGGCGTCGGCGTATCTGTCGTCAACGCCCTCTCGGAGCACCTGGTCCTGACGATCCGCCGCGACGGCAAGGTGTACCAGCAGGAGTATCGCTACGGCGAACCGGAAGCGCCCCTCGCGGAGGTCGGCGAGACCGAACGGACGGGCACGACGCTGCGTTTCAAGCCCAGCGCCAAGACCTTCACTAATATCAATTTTCATTACGACATTCTCGCGGGCCGTCTGCGCGAGCTCTCATTCCTGAATTCCGGCGTTCGCATCCACCTGGTCGACGAGAGAGACGAAAAAGAAGACGTCTTCGAGTACGAAGGCGGCATCCGCGCATTCGTCAAACATTTGAATCGCAATAAAACACCGATTCACGAAGGCGTTTTTCATTTTGAGGTAGAAAAAGAAAACGTCGTCGTTGAAGCGGCGCTGCAGTGGAACGATGGCTATCAGGAAAACATGTTCTGTTACACGAACAATATTCCGCAGCGTGACGGCGGCACCCACCTGGCGGGTTTTCGCAGCGCACTGACGCGCACGCTCAACAGCTACATCGAAAAAGAAATGTCCGGAAGAAAAGACAAGTTCACACCGAGCGGTGATGATGCGCGCGAAGGCTTGACTGCGGTTCTCTCGGTAAAAGTTCCGGACCCAAAGTTCTCAGCGCAGACAAAAGACAAGCTGGTCTCGTCGGAAATAAAAGGCATCGTTGAGTCGGCAATGGGCGAACGGCTCGAAGACTTCTTGCTGGAGAAACCGCAAGAAGCAAAAGCAATAGTCTCGAAAATTATCGACGCGGCACGCGCGCGCGAAGCAGCGAGAAAAGCTCGCGAAATGACGCGCCGAAAAGGCGCGCTGGATATCGCCGGCCTACCAGGAAAGCTGGCGGATTGTCAGGAGAAGGATCCGGCACTGTCGGAGTTATTCCTGGTGGAGGGAGACTCAGCCGGAGGCTCCGCCAAGCAAGGCAGGGACAGGCGGACGCAGGCAATACTGCCGCTTAAGGGCAAGATCCTGAACGTCGAGAAAGCTCGCTTCGACAAGATGCTCTCATCCGTCGAAGTCGGCACGCTGATAACCGCTTTGGGTTGCGGCATTGGTCGGGCAGATTTCAATCCGGACAAGTTGCGCTATCACCGCATCATCATAATGACCGATGCGGACGTGGACGGCTCGCATATTCGAACGCTGTTGCTTACGTTCTTCTATCGGCAAATGCCGGAGTTAATCGAGCGCGGCCATGTTTATATTGCACAGCCACCTTTATATAAAATCAAAAAGGGCAAGCAGGAGGTATACGTCAAGGACGATGCCGAGCTGAACGCACATTTGCTGAATGCGGCGCTTGACAATGCGAAACTGCACGTAAATGCCGAGGCCCCGCCCTTGTCGGCGCAGGCCCTCGAGTCACTTGCGAAAGAATACATGGCGGCCGAAAGCATCATCAAACGAATTTCAAGCCGTTACGACGAAAATGTTTTGCGCGCGCTGAGCTCGTTACCGGAAATTGATTCAGAGTTGTTCGAAAATCTCGATGGCCTCGAGAAATGGGCGGAGAGCCTGTCGGAAATTTTGCCGAAGACGAATGGTGATCGGCTGACGAACAGTAATAGCGGGGACTACACCGCCGCGTTCGAACGCGGCGATAAGGATGGCGAGGGCGTTCGAATTGCGGTGCAAAAAGTACAGCACGGCGTTGGCGCAACGCGCTACATCCCGAGGGAGTTCTTCGACACCAACGAGTACCGCCACATCATGGAGCTCGCCGGCAAGCTCAAAGAGCTGATCGGCGAAGGGGCGTTCATTGAGAGAGGCGAGAAGCGTGCAGCGATCAGTTCGTTCGATGAGGCGATCGATTGGCTGATGAAAGAAGCGAGAAAGGGCCAATCGATTCAGCGCTACAAGGGTCTTGGCGAAATGAACCCGGAGCAACTCTGGGACACGACCGTTAACCCCGAAACGCGACGACTGATGCAGGTGAGGGTCGAGGATGCCGTGAAGGCAGATGAGATATTTACAACGCTGATGGGCGATCAGGTTGAGCCCCGCAGAGACTTCATTGAGCAAAACGCACTGATGGTTTCAAATCTAGACGTATGATGAAAGCTGGAATTAGGACGAAGCATCAGGCCCCTAGAACATAACTGAGAACACGAGCTGGATGTCCCTGCGGGCGCCATCGACCCGCAGCGATAGATCATGACGGTTCAATTTTACGGCCTCCATCTGCTTGCCACCAAGCAGTTGAAGTGAGAGCACCCCTTTTCGATCAAGCCGGATACCACCTGCGGCGATTTTCTGACGCTCGGAGGCAGGAAGGCGCAGCGATAGGGTATCTCCCTCCTCGGGTCGAAAATCCATGAACTCGTCGGGCAAATCCGACAGCAATTCGATGACGAATTTGTCTGCGCCAGGCCCGCCAAACAAGATATCGAAACCGCTGCCACCGATAAGAGTATCGTCTCCAGCGCCGCCGCGGATTTCATTGTCACCGTCAAGCCGGCGGATTTCGTCATCGCCATCGGTACCCGCGACAACATCATTTCGCTCGGTATCGTTTATGCGGTTGGCAGCCGGACCTTGAGCGGCGACTAAAAGGAAAAACAAGCCAATGGTGGCGAGCAATTTAATGGCCATGGCTCTCATCCCCTTCACAAATCTCAGCCATCTTCGACTCAATCCAGGCTTGTGCGACCTTGTTCGTTTCTTTTGGCTCCTGTGCCGAAGGGTCTACGGGTGGACCGATACAGAAGCGGATTAGGCCGGGCCGCTTTGGCAAACCGTTTCGCGGAAAACAGTTACTGGCATTGTGTGCAACCGGTACGACAAGACAACCGGCGTCCCTGGCCAATGCAGCGCCGCTGATGCCGTAACGCCTGGTCTCGCCAAGATCCATTCTGGTGCCCTCGGGGAAAATTGTGATCCATATGCCCGAGGCGAGACGCTCCTTGCCCTGCTCGATAACCTGCTTGACCGCTTTGCCGCTGGCGCGGCGGTCTATCGCTATGCACCTCATTGCAGCCACGCCCCAGCCAAGAACCGGAACGAACAGCAGCTCTTTCTTGACCACCCAGGTCTGACGGGGAAACAGGCCGATCTGAGCGTAGGTCTCGAAGACGGATGAATGCTTGATATAGAGAACGCTCGGTCCCGATGGCAGGTTTTCCCGACCCTCTACGACCCAGTCCAGCCCGCAGATGATGCGCCCCGCCCACAACATGCCCCGGGACCACGACCTGGCAACGAAGAAGCGCGCCTGATGGGGGAGAGGCCAGCATAATAAGATGCCAAAAACGGTGGGCACGAGCGTTACTACGTAGTAGGCACAAAGAAGGTACGCGCGAATGGAATACAGTCTCATGACCAAGCTCGTCGAGCGCTAGCCGATTGACAGGCGAGAAACATCCGCGACGTTCAAGAACATCGCCCGAAGCTCAGCAAGCAAGGCAAGGCGATTGTTGCGCAGCGCCTCGTCGTCTGTCATTACCATTACGTCGTCGAAGAAACCGTCAACGGGATCCCGCAGATTGGCAAGCGTTGTCAAAACGTTTGTGTAGTCACGATCGTTAAGTAGCGGGGCAACGGCCTTTTGGGCTTTCATGACCGACTCGAACAGCACTGTTTCCGCAGGCTCCTTGATCAGCGACTTGTCAACGGGATCGCCGCCGTCGATACCGGCTTTCTTCAGTATGTTGCCGATGCGCTTGTTTGCCGCAGCAAGGCTTGAAGCCGGTTCCAGTTTTACGAATGCGGCGACTGCCTTGAGGCGCTCATCGAAATCGAGAAGAGAGTCCGGCTGCCTCGCCATTACCGATGCAAACATCTCCGGCGTCAGTCCATTCTTCCGATCCAGATAGTAAGCACGCATTCTTTCGGTAATGAAGTCGTAGAGACTTTGTTGTAACTTCGCGTCGTCCTTGTCGCGAACAGGCTGGTTGGCCACAGCTGCCGCAACAAGCTCCTTGAGATTCAGGTCGAGCCGTTGCTCAATGCTTATTCGAACCACGCCCAGAGCGCTGCGGCGCAGACCGAAGGGATCGCGGTTGCCACCGGGCTTTTTGCCGAGGGCAAACACGCCGGCAAGCGTGTCGAGCCTGTCCGCGATGGAGAGCGCCTGCCCGGCCGCCGACGCCGGCAGCTCATCGCCGGCGAAGCGCGGCAGGTATTGTTCGCCGATCGCCTCGGCGACAGCCTCTGGCTCACCGTCGGCCGCAGCATAGTACTTGCCCATCAGGCCCTGCAGCTCCGGAAACTCGCCAACCATGCCGGTTAGCAAATCGCATTTTGCGAGCGCGGCAGCCCGCTCGACCACTTTGGCGTCGGCGCCGATGTGTGAGCCTACCGCTGCGGCTAATGCCGCAACGCGAACAGCCTTGTCACGGATGCTTCCCAGCCCGCGCTGGTAGACGACATCTGCGAGCGCCTCGCAGCGACCCGCAAGATTTACCCGTTTGTCGGTTTCCCAGAAAAAAGCGGCGTCGGCCAGCCGCGGACGAATGACTCGCTCGTTGCCGGCTCGAACCCGATCGGGATCCTTGCTAACGAGATTCGCTATCGTGACGAACTGCGGTAGCAAGGTGCCGCTCTTGTCCACGATCGGAAAATAACGCTGATGGTTTGTCAGCGTGGCGACGATGACTTCCTTCGGCAGTGACAAAAACGTCTCGTCAAAACTTCCGGTCAGCGGCACAGGCCACTCGGTCAGTGCAGTTACCTCGTCGTAAAGGGCGTCGTTGACCAGGGGAATGCCGCCTGCATCTTTCGCAGCTGTCTCTACGCCCTCGACAACGGTCTTCCGCCGCTCGTCGAAATCTGCAAGGACGTAGGCTTTCTTCAGGGTAGCCAGATATTTAGATGGCGCATTGATCGAGACCTCGTCCGGCGCAAGAAAACGGTGGCCGCGTGTCATTCTTCCTGCGGACGCGCCCATGAACGAGGCGTCGATAACATCTTTACCGTGCAGTAACACGACCCAATGAACGGGCCGCAAGAATTCGGCATCGCCGCGGCCCCAACGCATACGCCTCGGTATTGGAAGGTTGAACAGCGCAGCCTCGACGAGCGCCGGAATGAGGGTAAAGGTTTTCACACCAGCAACATTTTTGCGGCAGAACAGTCGCTTGCCCTTGCCGCTATCAACGGTCTCGAGCTCTTCTGCGCTGACTTTATATTTGTCTACAAAAGCCTGCCCAGCAGCCGTGAGATTTCCCTCATCGTCGTAAGCAACCGAAACGGGCGGCCCTGTCCTTTCAGCTACATCGTCGGCCTGGGTGAGCGCCAGATCAGCGATGAAAACGGCAAGGCGGCGGGGGCTCGCGTAAGCCGATATAGCCCCGTGATCGATTTGCACTCCGTCAAAAGCCTTGCCCAGGTCGGCCGCGAAGGCATCCATGAGGGCCCTGAGGGATTTGGGCGGCAGCTCCTCGGTCCCTATCTCGACCAGAAAGTCAGCGGACTTGGCCATGGCTATGAGGTGCCGGTCCCGGCTTCGCTAACGCTGTCGTCCATCGGAAAACCCAGGGCCTCGCGGCTCGCGTAATACGCGCTTGCTACGGCTTTAGCCATATCACGCACCCGAAGAATAAATCGCTGCCGTTCGCTCACGGATATGGCCTGGCGGGCGTCGAGCAAATTGAAGGTGTGTGAAGCGGTCAACATCTGCTCGTAAGCGGGAAGGGCAAGGTCGAGTCCGATCAGACGCTGACAATCGTGCTCGGCCAGGTCGAATGCATGGAAGAGCGAATCGATATCGGCAAGCTCGAAGTTGTATTTGGATTGCTCGACCTCGTTTTGATGGTAGACGTCGCGATAAGTGATGCGACCAAGTGGGCCGTCTGTCCAGATGATGTCGAATATGCTCTCGACATCCTGAAGATACATCGCCAGGCGCTCCAGACCGTAGGTTATCTCGCCAGTAACGGGTCGGCATTCCAGCCCGCCGACCTGCTGGAAGTAGGTGAACTGGGTGATCTCCATACCGTTTAGCCAGACCTCCCAACCAAGACCCCAGGCACCAAGCGTTGGTGATTCCCAGTTGTCCTCCACAAACCGTATGTCATGCACCGTTGTATCGATGCCAATCTCTGCGAGCGAATTGAGGTACAACGCCTGAATATCGTCCGGGGAAGGCTTGATGACGACCTGGTACTGATAGTAATGCTGCAATCTGAAGGGATTGTCGCCGTAGCGGCCGTCAGTGGGTCGTCTGCTCGGCTGCACGTAGGCGGCACTCCACCGCTCCGGGCCCACGGCGCGAAGAAAAGTGGCTGGATGAAAGGTACCGGCCCCCATCGGCATGTCATAGGGCTGCAGGATGACACAGCCTTCGTTTGCCCAGAATTGCTGCAACTTCAGGATCAACTCCTGAAAGGTCGGCGGGCGGGGCGGGTTGTCCTTTTTCATTGAAGAATTCAGGCCTTATAAGCCGCGGAGTATAACCAAGATAGGGGTGTGTGCCGATGGCCGAAAAATACTGGTCCAGAACGGTGCAGGAGCCCAGTAAATGCACTACACTGGTGCATGTTTTCACCGGGTCGCACCATTATGGTGCGAAACATCGCCATCTCGAATTAAAAAAGACCCGTTAATCAATAACTTAATACCCCGCCGTGTGTGGCACGCTTTCTGCATTTACGGGGTATTACTGCTGGCACTAGCGGCCGGCTTATTTATTTACTGACTGGAGGAAAGTTTCATGACACCTGCTGATGTTATCGGCCTGATAAAAGACAACGAGGTGAAATTCATCGATTTCCGTTTCACCGACACCAAGGGCAAGGAACAGCACGTCACCGTGCCGGCTCGCATTGCCGATGAAGATCTTTTTGAAGAAGGCAAAATGTTCGATGGCTCGTCGATCGCCGGTTGGAAGGGCATCAACGAATCCGACATGATTCTCTTACCCGATCCCGAGACGGCAGTCGTCGACATCTTCACGGAAGACAGCACCTTGAACCTTCGCTGCAACGTCATCGAGCCGTTAACGATGCAAGGCTACGACCGTTGTCCACGATCTCTGGCCTGTCGCGCAGAAGCGTATTTGAAGTCCACCGGCATTGCCGACGAGGCCTTCTTCGGTCCGGAGAACGAGTTCTTCGTATTCGACGACGTGCGCTGGGACGACAACATGCAAGGCGCTTTTTATTCGGTCGACTCCAGTGAAGGCGCATGGAATTCGAGCCGAAGTTACGAGGACAGCAATACGGGTCACCGGCCGACTGTAAAAGGCGGTTACTTTCCAGTACCGCCGGTGGATTCCCTGCATGACATCCGCTCGGCGATGTGTCTGGCGCTGGAAGAGCTCGGCCTGGAAACGGAGGTTCATCACCATGAGGTGGCGACCGCGGGACAGGGTGAAATTGGCGTTAAATTCAATACCTTAGTGCGCAAGGCGGACGAGGTACAGATCCTCAAATACGTCGTTCACAATGTTGCGCACAGCTACGGCAAAACAGCAACCTTCATGCCCAAGCCGCTCGTCAACGACAACGGTAACGGCATGCATGTGCATCAGTCGCTCTTTAAAGATGGCAAAAACCTGTTCGCCGGCGATGGATATGCAGGCTTGTCCGACACGGCGCTCTATTACCTTGGCGGCATCATCAAGCACGCGAAAGCGCTATGTGCATTTACCAACCCGTCGACCAACAGCTACAAACGACTCGTTCCTGGATTTGAAGCGCCGACGATTCTCGCCTACTCCGCACGCAATCGGTCTGCGTCAATTCGTATTCCCTACGACGCGCGCCCGAAAGGACGCCGCCTCGAGGTGCGCTTCCCCGATTCGATGGCCAATCCTTATCTAGCCTTCACGGCGATGATGTTGGCGGGCCTCGACGGCATACAGAACAAGATCCATCCGGGCGACCCAATGGACAAGGATCTGTATGACCTGCCGCCAGAGGAAGAGAAGGACCTGAAGCTCGTCGCGTTCTCGCTGGATGAGGCGCTGGAGGCTCTGGATGGCGATCGGGCCTTCCTCAAAGCCGGCGACGTGTTCAGTGACGACCTCATTGATGCCTACCTCGAGCTCAAATGGGAAAACGTGACCAGGCTGCGAATGACCACACACCCTGTGGAATTCGACATGTATTACAGCCTGTAGGGCCTAAAAGTGTGAACCGGGCGGCATTTTGCTGCCCGGTCGCTGGCCCCCACCGGGAGAGCGCTGGTATGCTAAAACAATGCGTATGCGTCTATTTATTCTTGTCTCAGTCCTGCTGGCCGCGACTACTGTCATGGCTCAGGCGTACCGTTGGGTCGACGACGACGGCATTGTTCATTACTCCGACAAGCCTCGCGAAGGGGCCGAGCGGGTCATACTCCCCAGCGATAATCGAGTCACGCGACGGCAGAGACCTGCGCCTCCAGTGCAGCCCGATACCGAGCAACAGGCAGCACCAACCGCTTTCAAGTACGAAAGCTTCACAGTTGCCACGCCGGCCCCTGAAGAAACGCTGTGGAACATAGCGGGCGTACTCAGCGTCAGCCTGGATCTTCAGCCGGGCCTTCGGGACGGACACCAGGTTCGCGTGTATTTCGACGGCAACGAGCGCATGGTCACCAGCACGTCGTTTCAGATCGAAGAAGTCTATCGCGGTGTGCACAATCTGCAGGCGGAAGTGGTGGACGCGACGGGCAAACTGATGATTCGAAGCGTGCCGAACCGCTTCTACGTTCAACAGACCTCGATCCAGT
>CAYLSX010000041.1:0-16769 GCA_964386685.1 uncultured Woeseiaceae bacterium
CGCCCGGTCGTCGCACCGAACTCGGCGCCCGCGGTAGCAAGATGCTCGCCCATATCGTCGAACAATTCCGTCGGGAACGGCCCGGCGCCGACACGAGTCGTGTACGCCTTAACGATACCGAGTATATAGTCGAGACTGCGCGGTCCGATGCCACTGCCGGTACTGGCTGCTGCCGCGACGGTATTCGACGAGGTGACGAACGGGTATGTGCCGTGATCGACGTCGAGCAACGTGCCCTGAGCGCCTTCGAAGAGTATGCCCCGATCGCCTTTACCGATATCCTGAAGTATTTGCGTTACATCCGCCGTAATCGGCCCGACGATCTCGGCCGCGCTCATGGCCGAGTCCAGTGTCTGCGCAAAGTCGATGGCGTCAGTACGAAAGTATTTCGTCAACAGGAAATTGTGGTAATCCAGTACCTCGCCCAGTTTCGCCGCAAATTTTTCACGCACGAACAGATCCGAAACCTTCAAGGCACGACGTGACACTTTGTCTTCGTAGGCTGGCCCGATGCCGCGACCCGTCGTGCCAATCGCCGCCGGGCCGCGTGCTTTCTCGCGGGCGACATCGAGTGCAACGTGCGATGGCAGTATCAAGGGACAGCCCGGGCTGACTTTCAGGCGCTCATAAACCGGCACGCCATTTTCGATTAGTCCGTCAGCTTCATCGATCAATGCATCGAGAGACAGCACCACGCCATTGCCGATGAGGCATTGAACGCCCTCTCTGAGGATGCCGGATGGAATCAGATGCAAGACCGTCTTCTTGCCGCCGATGACCAGCGTATGGCCAGCGTTGTGGCCGCCCTGAAAGCGAACCACCGCCGCGGCTTTTTCTGTCAGCAGGTCGACGATTTTGCCTTTACCTTCGTCGCCCCACTGGGTGCCGATTACAACGACGTTTTTGCCCATGGCCTTACACTAACCCCGCTTATCGCACGATAAACAGCAATACCAGACCCAGAATCATCACGCTCAGACCTGTGGCGCGCAGATGATTGTCACTGAGCTTGGCGATCTCGGTTACCGCCTGGCGAAAGCGGTTCGGGCCGATGAATGGAATCATGCCCTCGATTACAAGATAAAGTGCAAATGCCGTAAATATGTCCTGCCACATAAAACTCACTCACAACGCTCTGGCCATCGCGAGCTCGATGGCCAGGCTGTACCGCCTGTTTCTATTGAATGCCGTCCGATTGATTGAGGTAACGGAAGAACTCGTTATTTGGATCCAGCACCAGAATATCGCCCGCCTTGCCCAGCGAGTTCCGATAGGCGTCGATCGAACGATAAAATGCATAAAACTCTGCATCTTTGGTATAGGCTTTGGCATAAATCTCGGCGGCTCGCGCATCGCCTTCACCGCGAATTTTCTGGCCATCGCGGTACGCATCGGCGAGCAATACCGTACGATCCTTGTCCGCCGTTGATCGAATCAACTCTGCGTCTTCCCGACCCTCCGCGCGAGTTTCCGCCGCTACTCTCGCTCGTTCTTCGCGCATTTGTTCATAGACGGAGTTCCTGACTTCTTCCACAAACTCCACCTGCTTGACCCGGAAATCGACGACCTGAATGCCTAAGCCTTGCGCCGTCGCAGTTGCCGTCGCGAGCATATCGGCCATCAGTTCGACTCGCTCAACTGAAATCGCCTCCTGAATGGAGCGTTTGCCGAATTCAGTCACGATAGAGTTTTTGACGATCTCCAGCAGACGAGCGGTCGCTATCGTCTGGGAGCCACTGGTCGATGTATAGAACTGGACCGCATCGACTATCCGCCATTTGACAAAGTAGTCGACCTGCATTGCAGTCCGCTCGAGCGTAAAAACACGCTGTGGATCATCATCAATATACAGGATTCGCCTGGGAAACTTTCGTATTGTCTGAATGATGGGAATCTTGAAATGCAGCCCCGGTTCATAGTCCGAGCGCACGACCTCGCCAACCTGAAGTTTGATCGCCAATTCTCTTTCATTGACTGTAAACGCGCTAAGACCCAGCGCCACCAATGCCAGACCAACTAATATCACTGTGCCGAATCGCCCGCTATTCATTGTCGGGTCCTCCGTTCACGGCTGGTATTGCGATCGCCATCTGATTCCCCAACTACAACCTGCGAGTCTGCCGCACGGTTTCTTGCATCACCGGATGGAGCCGATCGGGAACGGTTCATTAGCTGGTCGATCGGTAAATACAACAGATTGCCACTGCCCTCGGTATCGATGATCACCTTGTTGGATCTGGCGTACACGTCCTCCACCGCTTCCAGATAAAGACGGTCGCGGGTAACGCGAGGCGCCTTATGATACTCGGTGAGCAGAGATTCGAATCGCGCTGATTCACCCTCCGCGTCCGCGATTACGCGCGATCGGTATGCGTCGGCGTCCTGTAACACGCGTTGGGCTGCACCGCGAGCTTTTGGAATAATATCGTTGGCATACGTTCTCGCCTCGAGTTTGTAACGATCTCTGTCATTACGCGCTTTCTGTGTATCGTCAACGGCCTCCTGCACCGACTTTGGATAATCGACAACACTCAGGTTGATTGACGTAACCGTTATACCCGCGGCGTAGTCATTCAGCGTATTCTGTAATTCTTCCTGCGTGCGATTCGGAATCTGTTCGCGTCGTTCGCCAATCAACAATTCCAGTGAACTTGTGCCAACCACGCCGCGTAAGGCGCTTTCGGTCACTTGGTGTAAGGTCAATTCGGGGTCTTCCACTTTGAAACTATAGTTGTATGGGTCTGTTCGCCGGAACTGAACCACCATGTCGATAAACACATACTGCTCGTCGGCGGTCAGCATTTCCGTGCGGAACTGATAGTCGTTTACCTGCTGAATGTTGACGATGTCGACTATTTCAATCGGATAGGGAAAGTGCCAGCGCAGACCCGGCATTGTTGTGACCGTATAAGCGCCGAATCGTTGCACGATTCCCCGCTCCGCCTCATCGACGCGGTAAAGCCCCGTCAATCCCCATGCCACCAGCAGCAACACGCCGAGGATATAGCCGCCGGACGATCCAGCGCCCTGGGCACCGCCGCCGCCGATGATGCCGCTCAATCGTCGTTGCCACTTCTGAACAATCTTGTCCAGGTCATTGGGCTCATCCCCCTTTTTCTTCCAGGGGTCCTTGCCATTTCCAGGTTCATTCCAGGCCATGTTTCTATGTCATCTCTGTTCGGCAATCCCGGACGATTCCGTCATTACCTCTCGTTGTAAAATGTCAGCGGGCAGATTTTCTCGTTTCAACAAGCGCAAGAATTCCCGCTCACCCAAATTCAATTCCAACAGCCATCCACCACTCTCGAGCGCGGTTTCACTTTGCACCGCGCCCAAATCGAAAAGCACCGCACGAAGCCGGCCCTGGCTGGGTTTGAGGCGAATAGTACCGTTGACCTTTTTGCGGCGCAGACGATCCCCGATTGCCTCGGGTAACAAGGAGATTCCTTCACCGGTTACAGCAGATAGCCAGACCGCGCGTCCTTCGCCCCTTCGATTATTCGTTACTCGGGGCTTGCGATCCAGCTTGTCGATTTTATTGTACACCCTTATTTGCGGAACCTGATCCGCGCCGAGCTCCTTCAAAACTGCGTTTACCTGTCTGACCCGCTGCCATCGATCGGCATCGCTCGCGTCGATCAGATGCAGAATCAGATCGGCCTCCTTGGTCTCCTGCAAGGTGGAGCGAAAAGCGGCTATCAACTCATGCGGGAGATCGCGGACGAAGCCAACGGTATCGACCAGAATGGCATGGCTCTCCTCAGGCAACTCCATCTTTCGCATGGTCGGATCCAGTGTCGCGAACAGCTTGTCTTCTACATAGACACTCGCATCGGTCAGCGCATTGAACAAAGTCGATTTGCCCGCGTTGGTGTAGCCGACCAGTGCCACGGTTGGTATCTCCGCCCGGATACGATTCTGCCGGTTCATCGCGCGGCGGCTGTCGACCTGGTCCAGTCGTGATTTGAGCTGGCGGATTCTCTTGCCGATGAGCCGGCGGTCCGTCTCCAGCTGGGTTTCGCCCGGGCCACGAAGCCCGATGCCGCCCTTTTGGCGCTCGAGGTGAGTCCAGCCGCGGATCAGCCGCGTCGACAGGTGCCGAAGCTGCGCGAGTTCGACCTGCAGCTTGCCCTCGAAGGTACGTGCACGCTGCGCGAAAATATCGAGAATCAGGCCACTGCGATCCAGGACCCTGGCTTGCAGTTCCTGTTCGAGATTGCGTTCCTGGCTCGGACTTAACGGCGCGCTGGTAATGATCAGATCTGCGCTGTTGTGATTAACGCTCTGCGCAAGCTCCGTGACTTTCCCTTTGCCGATGAAGAAGCGTGGATCAGGGTTCTTGCGCGCACACACGAGTTCGCCGACGACCTCGGCTCCGGCCGATGTTGCCAGTTCGACAAACTCTTCGCGTTCGGTGGTATCCGGGGCCCCGCCGGCCGCCGCATGAACCAGAATTGCACGTTCGCCGCTTCGCGGTCGCTCAAACAAGTACGACCTCTGGGAGCACTACGACCTCCGGTTTACGTGGCTCGATGCGCTTAGTCGTCAGATTCTCCAGCGTCTCCCGCTTCGTCGTCCGGGAGCGGCAAACGAACATTTCGTGCCGGCACGACAGTCGATATCGCATGTTTGTAGACCATCTGGTTAACACTGTTCTTCAAAAGCACGACAAACTGATCGAATGAATCCACCTGGCCCTGGAGTTTGATTCCGTTCACCAGATAAATAGAAACAGGTACCTTTTCCTTGCGTAAAATATTGAGGAAGGGGTCCTGCAGCGATTGGCCCTTAGCCATTTTGGCTTCTCCTTATTATTGTTTGCCCAACATTGGGAGCGGCATTCCGGTGGCGCCGGTTGCCCACATGCCACGCCCAGCCCAAAGCGAATAAAATTCTATCATAGGCGACTGCTTAGCAGTTCAACTGTTTCTCTAGAAACGCCGATATGGCCCCGATCGTATTGTCTTCAAGTGGATCGAAAAGATTAAGTTGAGCATCCGAACGCAGCCAAGTCAGCTGACGCTTGGCGAGCTGCCGCGTAGCCGCCAGCGCCTTGTCTTCTGCGGTAGAACGGTCGTAGTCGCCGTCGAGATGCGACCAGATCTGCCGATATCCGACGGCCCGCATTGAGGAATGCTTGCTGTTCAGGCCGGGGCGCTGCCTCAAGCGTTCGACTTCCTCAACAAAGCCGCCCTCGAACATCGACCGCAGCCGGGCATCGATGCGCTCGTGCAGTAGCGACCGGGATGCCGGAATCAAGGCAATTTTCAGATAGGAATGCGCGGGCTCCGGACTATCGTCGCCAGCTTGCCAGTCACTCAAGGTCCGGCCACTGATCTCGAACACCTCGAGCGCCCGCTGAATCCTTTGGCTATCGTTGGCATTGATCCTGGCCGCGGCCACCGGATCGGTCGCGGCCAGCCTCTCATGCATAGCCGGCCAGCCAATCGAAGCCGCCTCCGCGTCCAGCCTGTCACGGGTAGCGGGATCCGCTCCCGGCAGTTCCGCGAGGCCCTCGGTCAGCGAACGAAAGTACATCATGGTGCCGCCGACGAGTACCGGTATGCGGCCCGTACTCCGAATGTCGTCCATTTCGATATTGGCATCCCGAACAAAGTCGCCGGCCGAATAATTTTCTTCGGGATCGCGTATGTCAATCAGACGGTGCGGCGCACGCTTCAGTGTCTCTGCATCGGGCTTGGCCGTGCCGATATCCATGCCGCGATAGACAAGTGCGGAATCGACGCTGATTATTTCCAGCGGAAATTTTTTACGAAGCTGTATCGCGAAATCGGTTTTTCCGGATGCGGTCGGGCCCGCCAGACAAATGACGACATTATTCTGCATCGCTGTGAACTATCGTCCGCGCAGGAACAGCCGGTCGAGCTCTGCCATGCTCACCGTGGTCCACGTCGGCCTGCCATGATTGCACTGGTCCGCCCTGTCCGTGACTTCCATCTCTCGAAGAAGCGCGTTCATTTCCTCGTGGGTGAGTGTTCGATTGGCGCGAATCGAGTGGTGGCAGGCCATCGTCGCCAGCAACTCATCGCAGGCGTCACCCACTCGATTGCTGCTGCCGGCCGCCGACAGATCCGATAGCACATCTCTGACGAGGCCCTCGACGTCCGCCTGCTTCAGTAGCGCGGGCACCTCTCGGATCACGATGCTGTTCGGCCCCGCTCCGGACACCACCAGTCCAAGCTGTTCGAAAGTTTCGGCGTTGTCATCGACGAGCGCCGCTTCACTGTCCGACACTGCCAGGGTCACCGGCACCAGCAAAGGCTGGCGCACGATTTCCTTGCTATCGAACGATGCTTTCAGTTTTTCATAAACGATGCGTTCATGCGCCGCATGCATGTCGACAATGACGAGACCGCTGGCGTTCTCTGCCAACACGTAAACGCCCGACAGCTGGGCGATCGCATAACCAAGCGGAGGCAAGTCCTGCGGGACGGCAGCCGGATCACTGGTCATGGCCTGATACGCGCCAATGGCTTCGGCGACGGCCGCACGCGACGGCGTGCTGCCACCGGATAAAGGCATCCATCTCTGCCCGGAGACATTGCTAATTTCCGGAAGCGAGCTGGCCGGGGCGAGGTCGTGTCCGCCCGGCCTTGTATCACTCAGTGCGTATTCGATCGCCTGAGACACCATGCCGTGCACCCGCCGCCCGTCACGAAACCGCACTTCATGCTTGGCGGGGTGCGCATTCGCGTCCACCAGCGCCGGGTTCATGCTGATGCTCAACACATAAGCCGGGAACCGGCCATGAAAGAGGACATCGCGATAGGCATGCCGGGCAGCATGACTCAAGGTCTTGTCGCTGATGCTCCGGCCGTTGACGAACCAGTACTGCATATCCGCCTGACTTCGATTGAATGTCGGCAATGCCAGCCAGCCGGAGAGGGCAATGTCTTCCGCCTCGCGATAAATATGCACGGCGTTGGCCGCGAACGGCTCCCCGCATATGCGGCTCAGTCGTTCGAGGCGGGACGCGTCGTCCGTCGCCGCGTCGAGTTTCAAAATCGTGCGGCGATTGTGCGTCAGGGTATACGCGACATCCGGACGCGCCAGTGCCAGTCGCCTGATCCACTTGTCGATATGATTGAACTCGGTTCTTTCAGTGCGCAGGAATTTTCGTCGGGCGGGCATGTTGTAAAAGAGATCATGTACCTCAACCGTACTGCCCGTCGGATGTGCAGCGGGTCGCGGCGAGCTTACGGCGCCGCCATCTACCTCAAGCTGCCAGGCTGAATCTCCACTCGAGGTTCGCGAACAGAGCGTCAGTCGCGCCACCGCAGCGACACTTGGCAATGCTTCGCCACGGAACCCCAGCGACGCGACCGCTTCGAGGTCGTCGAGGCTTGCGATCTTGCTGGTAGCGTGCCGCGCCAGCGCCAGTTCCATTTCGTCCTTGGGAATGCCGCAACCATTGTCGCGGACACGAATCAGCTTCTGTCCACCCGTTTGAATGTCGACGCTGATGGCACTCGCGCCGGCATCCAGGCTGTTCTCCACGAGTTCTTTGACCACCGAGGCCGGTCGCTCGACGACTTCGCCGGCGGCGATTTGATTGACCAGGTGGCCCGGCAACTGACGAATAGGCATCGCCAGATATTAGCGCAAAAAAGGGCACGGAAAAGGCTGCTAAACCCCTTTTCAGGTGCCGGCGAAGATGGGGATTCTCAGAGTCTGACCGACGCGTATGCGATCGTTGGATAGTTTGTTGGCAGCTCTGATGGTGGACATGCTGACGTTGTATCGCTCGGCGATTTCACTCAGGGTGTCGCCCCGCCTGATGACATGCCTGACCTGTTTGGTCGGCGTGCGTTTGAGATCCATCGCGATTTGCGTGTCTGGCGGCGGATTAGCGTAAAAATAGCTACGGATACCGGCAAGGATTGCCGATGCGAGTTTCTTTTGATGCCTGCTGCTCTTGAGTTTTTTCTCTTCGCCCGGATTCGAAATAAAATTGGTCTCAACCAGAATCGATGGGACGTCGGGTGACTTCAGAACCAACAGGCCCGCCTGCTGCACTGATCGGCGATGCACGGTTCCTACCTTAGCCATCTCCCTGATGACCTTGGCGCCGACAGCGAGACTCGCACTGAGTGCCGCATTCTGTGACAGATCGAGCAGCACCGATGCCAGCACGGGATCCTTGTCCGACAGTGATACTCCGCCCACCAGGCCTGCGGCGTTTTCTCTCTCCGCCAGGCGCTTGGCGGCTTCGTCGCTCGCGCCTTTAAGCGACAGCACATACACCGATGCGCCTTTGGCGCGTCGATCATCGATAGCATCCGCGTGGATGGAAACAAAGAGGTCCGCCTTGTTACGCCGCGCTATCTCGGTGCGCTCACGGTGATCGACGTAATAGTCGCCTTTGCGCACCAGAATTGCTTTCATGCCGCGTTCGGCATTGATGCGACTGGCCAGCAATTTTCCGATCGCCAACGCGACGTCTTTTTCTTTCGTCCTGCCACGCCCTACGGCGCCCGGGTCGTAACCGCCGTGCCCGGGATCGACGGCGACGACAATTTCCCTACCGCGTACGAAGCCTTCCGACGCACGCTTCACCGTCTGCAGGTTGCCCTGCCGTTGCAAATCGATAACGAGTCGATCGCCATAGGTGCCATTCGGTCCGGCATTAAAACTTCGCGATCGAACTGCTTCGTTAAGATCGAGCACGACGCGAAGCTGGCCATTCGCCCGCACGCCGGTGCGAATGCCCTTGATCGAACCAGTGCCGGCAGGCAATCGGCTCAGCGCATTTGAGAGTCTGCCATTCTTCAGATCGACGACTAGTCGCTCGGGGTCACGCAAGGTAAAAATATTGTGCTCAGCCGGTCGGCTGAGATCGAGTACGACTCTGGTCTTGCCGCTTTCCGACCAGACGCGGATATTCTCGACAGTGGTGTCGGCCATGCCGACGAGTGGGGTCAGCAATACAAGGCCAATCACTGTGAGGCGCAGCCGGGGCATAGTGGGTGTCAGGTCTCGAGCGTCAGGATTATGTCGGATCAGTATACGATTCTGAACAGAAAAACCAATGTTTTCTGTTCAAAATTATGAAGATATACCGGTTTTTTAAAGTAGAACCGCTTCTAGCGTCTGGGTACCACGCTCGCTGATGGCGGAGACCTCGGCATTTCGGCCCTCTCCCCGATAGCTCAAATCGACCAGCCAGTCCGCCTGGCTTTCCAATCCGGGCACCCGTTCCGGCCATTCGATCAACAGCAAGCCGTCGCGAAGGTCCGACCACCCCAGAAATTCGAGCTCGCTCGCCTCTGCAATGCGATAGAGATCGACGTGATAAACGGCCAGGCCATTCAGATGATATGGCTCGACCAAGGTATAGGTCGGGCTTGGCACATTGCCCTCGTGCCCCAACGCATGAATCATCGAACGCGCTAGCGTGGACTTGCCGGCGCCTAGCTCTCCCCGCAATAAAATCATCCAGCCGCCTGCATCGGCAGGCAGCGCCGCCGTCAGATCCCTGCCGAGCTTTTCTGTCGCGGCTTCATCCGCAAGTGCCATGGATTTCATCGCTATGGCTGCGGGTTTACCAGAGACTTGAGTTCTTGCAGGACATCGGATGCGATCAGGCCACGCTGGCCAGACTGTGCCGCCTTGTCCCCAGCCCGCGCGTGAATTTCGACGCCGAATGCCGCGGCCGATTCGAACGGCATGCCCTGCGTAAGTAGCGCTGCGATGACGCCGGTCAGGACATCGCCCATGCCAGGCGATGCCATTCCGGGATTACCCGACGTCGACATCCACGTGGCGCCGTCCGACGACGAGACCAGCGTCCCGGCTCCTTTTAATACGATGGTGCCGCCGTACTTTTCGCGCAGTTTTTCGATCGCGCCCGGCCGATCCTCCTGAATCGAGGCAGCACTGGTGCCGAGAAGCCGTGCCGCTTCACCCGGGTGCGGCGTCAATATTCTGTTGTCACGATGATCGGATGAATCCGCAAGCAGGTTGAGTGCATCGGCATCGACAACCATCGGTAAATCGGAATTTAGGGTTTCGTTGAACAGGCTGCGCCCCCACTTGGCCGTACCGAGCCCGGGGCCCAGCGCAATCGTCTCGACCTTATCCAGCAGAGGCCGAACATCGGACGCCTTGTCGATGGCGTGGCACATCAACTCGGGGCGACCGGTCGTTATTGCCGCGTGGTGCGACGGGTGTGTCGCAACGCTCACCCGCCCCGCTCCGCAACGTAACGCGGCCTCTCCCGCCAGTCGTATCGCGCCGGGCATTCCCGGCCCGCCACCGATCAGCAGCAAATGTCCGAAGTCACCTTTGTGCGCACCCTGAGTTCGCGGCGGCATCAGCTTGATAAATTCGGCGTATTCGATTCTGCGTAAACGCTCCTCGGCGTTCTCATAACATTTGTGGGGAATCTGCAGATCCGAAAAGCGAAGTTCGCCGACGTAATCGGGCCCATCGTTCAGGAATAATCCGGTCTTGAGTCCGACAAACGTTACCGTCACATCGGCGCGTACGGCAGTGCCACGGACAGCGCCGGTATCGCCATCGAGACCACTCGGAATATCGAGCGCCATAACGGCCGCGGCATGGTCGTTGATTGCGTTAATGACATCGGCGTATTGCCCTTCGACGTCCCGTTGGAGACCGCTGCCGAGTAAGGCGTCTACGATCAAGTCGGCATGGAGGTCGGGGGTGCCTTCCCAGGAAGCGACCTGGCCGCCGTCGGCGACGAAATCGGCGCAAGCCGTTGCTGCATCACCGTTCAATTTCTCGGCAGGCGCAATTGCAACAACGGACACAGAAATACCGCGTTGTGCTGCCAGTCTCGCAAGCACATAGCCGTCACCCCCGTTGTTGCCGGCACCACAGATCACCTGCCAGCGATTGGTATCCGGAAACAGGCTGATTGCCTCGTCCAGGGCTTCCATGGCGGCCGACGTCATCAGCGTGTAGCCGGGAATCCCCAAGCCCTCGATTGCCGCGCGATCGACATCGCGGACCCCCTCAACTGAATAAATACTGTGTGGCAAGTTACACATCGCAATGCTCTGATTATACTGATTGCTATAGGGGATCAGCCGATTGAATGAAATCAGTAAAAACCGACAGCCTGACCTGCAAGCGCTAGCTGCTTCCATACAGACGTGGGGCAAGGAACTCGGTTTTCAGCAGACGGGCATCAGCGATGTCAATCTGGATCAGGCCGAGTCCCGTTTGTCGGAGTGGCTCGCCCGACAATTTCACGGCGAGATGGATTACATGCAGCGACACGGTCTGAAACGGTCTCGCCCCGAACAACTCGTTCCAGGCACTGTGCGCGTTATCTCTGTACGCATGGATTACCTGCCCACGGAAGAGCAGAATCCGGAAGCGCTGCTCGACCATCCATCCAAAGGCTATGTCTCACGTTACGCATTGGGGCGCGATTACCACAAAGTGTTGCGCGGCAGACTGAAAACCCTTGCGCGCAGGATCGAAGAGCGCGCTGGCGCTTATGGTTACCGCGTCTTCGTCGATAGCGCACCTGTCCTCGAAAAAGCCCTGGCGGAAAAGGCCGGGCTGGGCTGGATCGGCAAACACACAAACCTCATCAATAAAGACGCGGGCTCCTGGTTCTTCCTGGGCGAGCTGTACACGGACCTGCCGCTGCCAGTTGACGAACCTGAATCCTCTCACTGTGGCTCGTGCCGGGCTTGCCTGGACGTGTGCCCGACGGGCGCAATCGTCGCTCCATACCAGCTTGACGCGCGACGTTGCATCTCCTACCTGACCATTGAGTTAAAAGGCCCAATCCCTGAGGAATTTCGCAAATTGATAGGCAACCGCATCTACGGTTGCGATGACTGTCAGATATTCTGTCCGTGGAACAAATTCGCAAAGCCGAGTGATGAATCGGACTTCGTGCCGCGACACGGAATTGCGAGCCGTGAGTTGACGGAGCTGTTCGGCTGGTCCGAGGAGACCTGGCTCGCCAAGACCGAAGGAAGCGCGATGAGGAGAATCGGATACCAGCAATGGCTTCGCAATATCGCGGTTGCTCTGGGCAACGCCGAGTCCAGTCCGGATGTAATCAGTGCGTTAGACGGTAAACTGAATAGCGGCGACGAGCTCGTCGACGAGCATGTCCAGTGGGCCCGGCAGCAACATCGTATTAAGGAATAAGGACCATTATCGTGTTCAAAGCAGCGCCATCGGATTACCTGGTTCCATTCGATAACAGTTTCCGAATCGCGGACTCGCCAACCCGACCGTCGATGAAGCAGAAATGGCGGCCGAACAAACGACTCGCAAAGGCGGTCAAACGATTAGACGAGCTACAGCGCGTCCTCTACGCGAGTGACCGGCACGCTGTCCTCATTGTTTTCCAGGGCATGGACTCCAGTGGCAAGGACAGCACGATTCGATCTGTCATGCGAGGCATCAATCCCGCCGGCTGCCAGGTTTTCAGCTTCAAGCAACCCAGCGACCTCGATCTGGACCACGACTTCCTGTGGCGTACCACCAGGAACCTGCCCGAGCGTGGCCGCATCGGTATTTTCAACCGCAGCCAATATGAGGAAGTCCTCATCGTTCGCGTACATCCCGAGATTCTGAGCAATCAAAAGTTACCGGGCAAGATCAACCTGGAGACGATCTGGGACGAACGCCTGGAATCCATTCGCGATCAGGAGAAACACCTCGCCCGGAACGGCACGATAATTCTCAAGTTCTGGTTGAACCTGTCCCGTGACCAACAAAAGAAGCGATTCCTGGCAAGGCTGGACAAGCCGAGCAAGCACTGGAAGTTCAATTCCGGAGACGTCGTGGAAAGAGAATACTGGGATTCCTACATGCATGCTTATGAGGCCGCATTGAATGCAACGTCACGACCCTGGGCGCCGTGGTATGCAATCCCGGCCGACAGCAAGCCTTACATGCGGGCCCGGGTTGCCGAAATCATCGTAAATACACTGGCATCGATCGATCTTTCGTATCCGCAGGTATCCAGCGAAGAGAAAAAATTATTTGCAGCATCTCGCAAGATACTTTCTGAACCGGTCGGTCAATGAATGCAGATCGAATTAACCGTCGCAATGCGACCGCGTACGTTGTCATCGCTGCAGGAATCGCGTAAATAACGATGCAGGATTTCATCGCATTTATCAAAAGGGAAGCTGGTGACAAGTCGTCTACATCTCATAAATTCGGATTACAAGCGATCCTTGCTGGAGGGCCTGGAGCTTTTCCAGGGCGTGCGCCCGGACGACGTTCAGGATTTGCTGCAAAAGTGCGAGCGCCGCGATATTGATGCCGGTGACTTGCTGTTGTCACCCGGGCAAAAGAATGAGCACGTCTTTATCGTTCTCTCTGGCGGATTGAACGTGCATGTCGGTTCACCCGAGGCACCTAAACTCGTCACGCTGGATGTCGGTGCCTGCGCTGGCGAGATGTCAATCATCGAAGACCGCGATCCGTCGGCCTATGTGATTGCTTCCGAGCCAACGCACGTGCTTGTGATTCACAAGGATGTATTGTGGAGCATGGTGAACGCATCGCACGAGTTTTCGAAAAACCTGTTGGTTGTCCTGTCGGAACGCGTACGCAGCGACAACCAATTTATCGCCGAGAGCATTGGTGACTGGCGCCAATCGGAACTGAACGCGACAACGGATGCCCTGACCGGCCTGGGCAATCGACACGCGATGGAAGATACGTTTCCACGAGAGCTTAAGCGCTGTGCCAACAACGAGCATCCGGTATCTCTCATCATGATCGACGTCGATCGGTTCAAGAAATTCAATGACCAGTTCGGCCATGTCGCCGGTGACAGGGCACTGTCGGCGGTCGCACATGTCCTTAAGAAACAATTTCGCACCAAAGACCTGCTCGCCCGCTACGGTGGCGACGAGTTCGCGGTGCTATTGCCCGAAGTGGCCGAGACGGAGGCCCTGGTTATTGCGGAGCGTGTGCGCACCGCCGTTGCCGGCAAGACCAGTGACGGCAGCGACTCTCTTATAAGAGTGCCGGTCGAGATATCGATCGGGGTCGCCGAACTCGATGCGCAGGGAACCTACGAGTCATTGCTCAAATCGGCCGACGCGGCACTCTATCGGGCAAAAGACGCCGGCCGTAACACGGTTGCAAGCTAGTACGCAGGCATTTTCGATCAGGCCAGCGCGACGGCAGATGGATTGAAAAAATGTCGCCCACCCGTTGTTTTCTGAATCTGCTGAAACAATTGCTCGTAGTCTGATTGGTTATGTACCAGATCGATGCCTGACGCGTTGACAATCAGCAGCGGCGCGTCGTCGTAACTATAAAAGTGTCGCGCGTAGGCATCATTCAACTGTTCCAGGTAGGCGCGATCAATCATGCGTTCATAGCCTATTCCCCGCCTCGCGATTCTGGCAAGTAAAGTATCGACGGACGCCTGCAGGTAAATAACCAGATCCGGAATGGGCGCATCGACATCCAGCTTTTCACAAATCTGATTGTAGAGAGCGAGCTCTTCGCCATCGAGCGTCAGTTCGGCAAATATTCTGTCTTTGTCGATCAGATAGTCCGCCACGCGAACGGGCGCAAACATATCGGTCTGACGCAGTTCTTCTAACTGGCGCGTTCGCTGAAACAGATAAAATAGCTGTGCCGGCAACGCGGCGGTCCTGCCGCTGCTATAAAAGCGTTCAAGGAACGGGTTCTCCGTCAAATGCTCGAGCACTAACTCAGCCGATAAACTATCAGCCAATCGCGTTGCCAGGCTTGTCTTGCCAACACCAATCGGACCTTCGACGACGATAAATCGTGCTGTATCGTCACGCGTTTTGAGTTCCTGAACTGTCACGAAAATAGTTTCTGCTAAGCGAGTTTCTCGATTCTGGGATTGCTGGTATCCACTGCTGCCGCGAGCCCGGCGACGCTACCCTGCCCCGGAATGAGTAAATGTGGCGCAATGTCGAGCAAGGGCAACAATACAAAATTTCTCTCGCCAATGCCCGGATGGGGCACTTTAAGGTCTTTTCCGTCAATTGAGGCGTTGGAATACACCAACAAATCGAGATCGAGGGTACGGGGGGTCCACTTTTCGGCGCTACGCGTGCGACCGTGAGCCCTTTCAATTTCCTGTAAGGCTTCAAGCAGTCTGCCCGCATCAAGGCGAGTCAACAGGGCACTGACTGCATTGATGTAGTCGGGTTGCTTGGAGCCATCCAGCGCTGCCGACCGATAAAAAGGCGATGTCCGCACCAGGATTGTGTTCTCAATCTCCGCGAGTGCATCAATGGCCCGCTCAACCTGATCCTGCGGAGAGTCGAGATTGCTGCCGATACCAACATAGGCTGGCCGCCAGCGGGATCCTGTGGGATTCACGATTGGCTTGCGGGCGCCGCTTTCCGCCGGCGTGGCCGTCTCCTTCGTTTTTTCCCGGCTGCCTTCGGCCCAATCTGAAAACTCTGCGCTCGCTGCTCCGTGTTTTGTCTTTGCACATCCGTCCAGAAGCGCCCGATCTCCTCGTGCAGGTCTCCGACCCTGACCTGCAACATCATAAAATCGTAGGCGGCACGGAAGCGACGATGCTCGAGAAGTTTTAACGCCCGTTTTCCTTTCATAACCGGGAACCGTGGCTGTAATGCCAACATCTCGCGCATCGGTGCTGAAAATCTTCGCGGAATCGAAATTCTCGATTGTTGAAGGCCAACGATTTCATACGCGGCAAGCGCCAGAGATTGCGCCTCCGACATCTTTTCCTTTGCGCGCATTTTTTCTGCTAGCAGACGAATCGGCGCCCAGAGAAATACGCCGATCAAGAACATTGGCGTCACCGACTTATCGGCAGCCACGCGTTTATCGCTGTTGACAAGTGCTGCTCGCACAAACTTTAAATACTTGCCGTCCTTATCGAGTTCGTCGTTGGTCTCTCGAAATAATTGGCCGAACAGATCGTACTTGCGCAACAAGCCGAACGTCTTTTCTGCATGACCCGTCTGGAACATTTTCAGAAATTCATCAAAGAGACGCGCGGCCGGCACATTCGCAAGCAGATCAGTGAGCTCGGCCATGGCCTCGACGGTCTTCGCATCAATTTGAAAATCCAGTTTCGCGGCAAATCGAACCGCACGCAGCATACGAACGGGGTCTTCGCGGAGTCGCTTGTGCGCATCGCCGATCAGAACAAGCCGGCGTTTTTTGATATCCGAAAGACCGCCGACATAATCCCAGATACTAAAATCTGCAATGTTGTAGTACAGCGCATTGCAGGTGAAATCCCGCCGCCATACGTCTTCATCGATGCTGCCATAAACATTGTCACGCAGAATGCGGCCATGATGATCCTGCTCTGTATCGGCATGCTTGTCGTTGCCATCGGCCGCAGCTCTGAACGTCGCAACCTCGATAACCTCCCGGCCGAAGCGCACATGTGCCAGCCGGAACCGCCTCCCGATCAATCGGCAATTGCCGAACAGAGCTTTGATCTCCTCGGGATGAGCGTCCGTCGCGATATCGAAGTCCTTGGGATGCAGCTCGAGCAGCGCATCACGCACCCCGCCGCCGACCAGAAACGCCTGAAATCCCGATTTATGTAGCCGGTACAGGACTTTGAGGGCGCTGTTGGAAATTTCTGCCCGAGATACATTGTGGGCCGGGCGGGGGACGATTTGGGGTTTTCCGGGTTTTTTAGTCCGGCTGCTATTCAATAGAGGTTCCGCTTGAGGATTGGAAATGCCGCCGTATAATAGCAGCCCCCGAGAAGCCGGGTCAGTCTAATAAAGACCACGCTCCCTTCGTCTGGCGGCTCAAGA
>CAYLSX010000042.1:0-16478 GCA_964386685.1 uncultured Woeseiaceae bacterium
TATATCCAGATCGGCCAGGGATGGTGACTTGAAGACAATCAAATTCTGCAAGAAGTCGCCAATTTGAATTCAGAATTGTTGGACTGAGTCTAACTAGATAGTAGTATGTGGAAACAATGGATTAGTGCCGCAACGGCCGAGCAAATAAGATCAACGGAGCGTAACCATGCGATCTCGACGACCAATAAGAATATTCCATTTTGTTGCATTTCTTTTCTTGGGCTACACACTGACCGGCTGTTCTTCCGGTCCTAACATCATGTCGGACCACGACCGGAACGCGGACTTTGGCTCCTACCACACCTACAACTTCATGGAGGGCGCGGGTCCCGAGAACAGCAGCTATCAGAGCTTCTTTTCGCAGTACATGGTCGAGGCAATCACAATCGAAATGGAAAAACGCGGTTACGCGAAATCGGATAATCCAGACTTGCTGCTCAACTTCAATGCCATCCTACAGGACAAGACAAAGATAAGAACCACATCTGCACCACCACCTATGATGCACGGCGGCTATTACGGATATCGAGGCGGGGCCTACGGTGCCTGGGGTGGCTACGGTTACGGAACGGAAACTCACGTGTCTCAATACACGGAAGGTACCTTTAACATTGATATCGTGGATGCAAAGAAACACCAGCTTGTATGGGAGGCTGTCGGTGTTGGTAAGGTTACAGAGAAGGCACTTGCTAATCTTGAGGAAGGCGTCAAAAGAGGTGTTCCCAACTTCTTTTCACTTTATCCATACCGTGCCGGCGATCCGAATCCGGTAGTTACAGACGAATAACAAAAGTCGAAAAACTGTGAGGTTCGCGATCTTGCGGCCGATTCAATCAATGAAAAGACCGCTGCTAGTACTAGCAGCGATGCTGGTATTCGCTTCGCATGCGCCATTTGGCTTTGCTCAGGAGACCGCGCCTGCAGACGCCGTACAAGTCGCAGCGCCGGAAGTCGACATACCTGAAGACGAGTTGGATCGCGGCACGCCACGGCGCAGCCTGCGGGGATTCCTGACGGCCACGCAGAACCGCGACTTCGAGGCCGCCGCGGAATATCTTGATTTACGCGATTTACCGTCGCGAATGAACATTACCGACAGCCCCAGACTCGCGCATGGACTCTCCATTGTCATCGATCGTCATATCTGGATCGATTGCGATCGGTAAAAAGGCATCACTGGGCGCACGAATACAGCTATTTCGCATGGACTTCGATCGATACGAGGGATTGCTCAGCTACTTGACCGTCGATTTGCAGCGCCGCTTCGGCGAAAACTTCAGCGTCGGGCTGGCTTACAATTATTACACGATGAAACTGGAGTCCAGCCACAGCGACTTCACAGGATCGCTACAGATACGCCACGCCGGTCCGGCGTTTTTTGTTAGCGCCGGGTTCTAGCCTTTCGATTGCGCTGATTGAAAGTTCGGCGGCCGCTTCTCGAGGTTCGCCGTAACGGACTCGATCTGATTCGGCTTTCCCAAGATACTCATCTGAAGTTTCGCCTCGAGTTGCAGCGCACGCTCGATGGAATCGTGCCACGAGGTATTGATGAGGGTCTTGATCGCGCGAATCGCATCGGGAGATTTGCCCGCTATCTCGGATGCCAGTTCTCGTGCGGCCTCGAGCGGATCATCGTGAACGGCCGTAATCAGGCCCATAGTGCCGGCTTCGCTGCCGGATACGATGCGGCCCGTAAAGCCAAGCTCTTTGGCGCGGTCCGCGGGCATTACGTCGCGCAGCGTAGCTGTGATGGCCATGTCCGGGATAATCCCCCACTTGATTTCCATGATGGAAAGCCTGGCATCTGCTGTGGCATAGCGAATGTCTGCGCCGAGTGCAATTTGTAGTCCTGCGCCGAAAGCAACGCCGTTGAGTGCGGCAATAACCGGAACCGGCAACTCACGCCAGACGTAGGCAGCGCTTTGAAAGAAGTTTGCTGGAGTGCCATCCCGCGGTTTGAAGGCGTTTTTGTCGAGGCCCGCCAGGCCGTCGCCCTGAAAAACCGAAAGATCGATGCCTGCGCAAAAGTTGTCACCTGCCCCGCGCAAGACCACGGCTCGTACGTTTGCATCCTTCGCCAAAGTCTCGCCGGCTTCGATCAGCGCTTCGAACATGGCCAAGTCTACGGCATTATGTTTGTCCGGCCGATTAAGCGTAACGTCTGCAACATGATCTTTGATTTCGACGGCAACTCTGTCACCCATAGCCTGCTCCCGCAGCATCATCTAGATGTCGGTTCACAGTCTAGCAGTGCTCCGCGACTTTGCGGATTTCTTATATGGATTTGTTTGCTGTTTGCGAACTCGACAGCGAATGCATCCGAGCATCCCCAATCCGGCGTTTATGAAGTGCAAGAGAGTGAGATACGAGTTCTTGTCTATCGCGGAGGCTTGTTCGGTATTTTTGGGCACAACCATGTGATATCGACCAACGATATCGATGGCCGCATCGTGATTTCCGAGGACAAAATGGCATCGAGTGTCGAATTGGCGATCCCGGTTGAGAGTTTTGAAGTGGATGACCAGGCACTTCGTGATGAAGAAGGTGATGATTTCAAAAGTGAAGTGTCGAATAAAGACAAACGCGGCACAAAAGAGAACATGCTGGGAGCCGACCTTCTGAATGCTTCGAAGTTCTCGAACATCACCATCGAGTCGAACTCGTGGTCAGGCGAGCTGCCGGATATCGTCGTGAATGCAACATTCACGATAAAGGATCAGTCCAACACCGTGGAATTTCCCGCTTCTGTCAGCGTGAGTGAAGAACGGATCGTCGTCACAGGGAGTTTCGACATGATGCACGGTCAGGTCGGCCTTAAACCGTTCACAGCTGTACTCGGAGGGCTCCGCGTGCGCGAGAAGTTGGTGATCAAGTTTCGGATTTTCGCAGCGCGGGTAGGCGGCGAACGAACTGACTAAGCAGACAACGTGCACTTGCCGTTATCGATAACAAGGGCGTCGCGTTTTTTAACGCGGCAGCGAAAGGAAACGACATTCCTGTCCTGCCACATCTCGGTGGTAATTGTTTCTCCCGGATAGACCGGCGCCGTGAATCGAACATTGAATCCGGAGATGAGCGTAAAGTCGTATTCGCAAATCGTTTTGAGTATGGCCCGGCAGGCGATTCCGTAGGTGCACAGGCCGTGCAGGATCGGTTTCTCGAAACCGGCTTGCCGCGCCAGGCTCGGATCTGCGTGTAATGGATTTCGATCCCGGCATAATCGAAACAATAATGCCTGGTCCGCTCGAGTCTCCAGGTCACAGCTCATGTCAGGTTCCCGATTCGGAAGTTGGTGTGCCTCGGGGCCTTTGCCAGTAGGTCCGCCGAATCCGCCATCGCCACGGGCAATGACGGTACTGCCCACCGTAAATAATGCCGTATCGTCCTTCGCCATACGGACTTCGGATTCCACGGAGATAACGGCACCAATGTCGGGACCTTTGTCGAACACCGAAACGACACGGCTGTCTGTTAGCAGCCTGCCTTTCGCTGGCAATGGCCGAAACAGGTCGAGCTTTTGCTCGCCGAGCACCATCAGGCTGTAGTCCCAACCACAATCAGCCAGCAAATCGCCCGGCGTCAAAATGCTCGCCATGGTCGGTACGACCTTTAGTGATTTGTTCTCGAAGACGTACGGCAGCTCGTTCTCATCCAGCGGATTACTGCCGAATCCAACGCCCAGCGCGTACAGCATTCCGTCCTTATCGCCATAGTGGGTGGGCTTGTCGGCCATCCTTGTGCCCATCAGCGCGTCATAATTCAGCGGCATGATTTGACTATCCTTGTTGTCTTTACGGGGGTTCTGAAATCGGGGGCTGCATTCTATTGCGGTGGCCATTGGGCGGCAAGTTGTCATACGATGACGGACATCGTGAAATCGCTTGCCAACATCACGCTCAGAGCAGCGCACTCGTCAGAGGCCTCGGCCATAGCCTCGATGTCCCGGCTGCACATCGAATACGGGCTCAACTGGCGCTGGACGCCGGCCAAGGTCAGACGCCATGTCAGGGACAAGGAAACGATGGTTCTGATCGCCAGCAACGAAGGGTCGATCGCCGGATTCGCGATCATGCGCTTTGGCGACGATCAGGCGCATCTTTTCCTGTTGGCGGTGCAGCCCGAATACCGCCGGAGCGGCCTTGGCCGATCGATGATGCAATGGCTGGAGAAATCCTGCCGCACGGCAGGTATTCAGACGGTCAGGCTTGAGGTCCGCGTTTCGAATAAAGCGGCGTTACGTTTTTACAGGAAACTTGGCTATCGCGTGATCGCCAGGGTTGCAGGCTATTACGACCGTCGGGAAGCAGCCGCCGTCATGGCTCGGAATTTGAACGAGCTACGCTGATCCTGCGTTATGCGCGTAGGACCAGCCCATTTCGACTAACGCAGGGACGGCCTTTCCGGCCTGCTCGGCATAGGCGCTGGCAGCCGTGCCATCGCGAACACGCCCGGCAATGCCTTGCAGGATGGCAGCGATACGGAAGAAATTGTAAGCCGAATAGAAATCCCGATTTTGAATCCCGTCGTGTCGGCCCGTGCGTTCACAGTATGCGGCGACGTATTCATCTTCGCTCGGGATACCGAGTGCTTTGAGGTCCTTGCCGAGCAGGCCTGAGGAACCGATGCCGATCTCCGGTGTCTGCCAGGCCATCAGGTGATAGGTGAAATCGCCCAGCGGATGTCCGATCGTTGAGAGCTCCCAGTCGAGAACAGCAATTATCCTGGGCTCGCTCGGATGAATAATCAGGTTGTCCAGCCGGAAATCGCCGTGTACCACACTGACCGACTCGTCGTCCGGGATATTTTCGGGAAGCCATTCAATCAGCTTGTCCATCTCGTCGATCTTGTCCGTTTCGGATGCGTAATACTGTTTCGACCAGCGCGAAATCTGCCTCGCGAAATAATTGCCGGGCTTACCGTAGTCACCGAGACCGATTTTTTCGTGATCGAAGCTATGAAGCTGTGCGATTGTCTCGCCAAGGTTGTCATAGATCGCCGTTCTTTCTTGCGGATGCGAATCGGGAAGATCCAGCTCCCAGAAGATACGACCCTCGACGAATTCCATGATGAAGAACATGGTGCCGACGATCTCCTCGTCCTTGCAAAGCACGTAAGGACGGGGGACCGGGAAGTCGGCGGCATAAAGCGCGCTGATGATCGTGAATTCCCGGTCTACGGCGTGCGCGGACTTCAGTAATTTGCCGGGCGGCTTTCTGCGCATGACGTATTTGCCCGAAGGCGACTCGAGCAGGTAGGTCGGATTCGATTGGCCGCCCTTGAATTGCTCGACGGTCAGCGGGGCCTGAAAGTGCTCAACATGCGACAGCATGTACTCTTCGAGCTGTCCCACATCGAACTGATGTGCTTCACGAACTTCGCAAGTGCCTGAGTTTTGCTCCTGGCGACTGCCCATCGAGCATTAACGGCGTGGGTCGACGAAGAAGTCCGGCGCCAGTTCGACCGACGGATCAACTGCGTAACCGGAGAGATCGGTCACGCCGGCGCTTTCGAGCACCTCATCGTCGATGCAAAAGTTGCCCGTAAACTCGCGGCTCGGTCTGGTCAGGATGACGTGAGCGGCGTCGCCCATGATCTCGGGCTTGCGGGAACGCCGCGCCAGCTCAGCGCCGCCCAACAGGTTCTGGACCGCTGCGGTGGCTATAGTCGTGCGAGGCCACAACGCATTAACTGCTATGCCCTGCTCACGGAACTCACCCGCCATGCCGAGCACGCACATGCTCATGCCGAACTTCGCCATCGTGTAAGCAACATGTGGCGCGAACCATTTTTCCTCCATGTTGAGTGGTGCCGACAGATTCAATATGTGCGGGTTGTCTGACTTGAGCAGATGCGGGATGCAGGTTTTGGAAACGAGGAAAGTGCCTCGCGTATTGATCTGGTGCATCAGATCAAAACGCTTCATGTCGGTTTGCAGTGTCGGAGTCAGCGAGATGGCACTGGCATTGTTAATGCAGATATCAATGCCACCGAAAGTCTCGGCACCCTTTTCGACTGCCTCGACGACCTGTTCTTCAGAGCGGATGTCGCATTTAATTGCGAGAGCCTTGCCTCCCGCTTCTTCTATCTCTTCTGCTGCGGTATAGATGGTGCCCGGTAACTTGGGATGCGGTTCGGCGGTTTTCGCCGCGATGATGACGTTTGCACCGTCTTGTGCAGCGCGTAGGGCGATGGCCAGCCCGATGCCGCGGCTGCCACCGGAGACGAATAAAGTCCGGCCTTTGAGATCGCTCATTGTTTTTATTCTACATTCGGAAGATGCCGTGAGGTGTATCCGAGATGCGTGGGCGGTTCATGGACGCGGAGATTGCCTGGCCGAGCATCTTGCGTGTATCGACCGGATCGATGATGCCGTCATCCCAAAGCCTGGCCGTCGCGTAGTACGGGTGCCCCTGTGTCTCGTATTGCTCGCGGATTTCCTTCTCGAACTCCTCTTGTTCCTGCTTCGGCCAGTCCTCGCCACTGGCTTCGAGCCCGTCGCGCTTTACCGTGGAGAGAACCAATGATGCCTGCTCGCCCCCCATAACGGAAATGCGCGCATTCGGCCACATCCAGAGCAACCGCGGACCGTAGGCCCGGCCGCACATCGCGTAATTGCCGGCGCCGAAAGAACCACCGATGATGACGGTGAATTTCGGAACCGAGGCCGTAGCGACTGCGTTGACCATTTTGGCGCCGTCTTTCGCGATGCCGCCGTGCTCAGCCTTCTTGCCGACCATGAAGCCGGTTATGTTTTGCAGGAATACGAGTGGTACCCCACGGCGGTTACAGAGCTGAATAAAGTGCGCACCCTTTTGTGCCGATTCTGAAAACAGAATGCCGTTGTTGGCAAGGATTCCTACGGGATATCCGTAAATGTGTGCGAAACCGCAGACGAGCGTCGCGCCATAAAGCGCCTTGAACTCCTGGAATTCTGAACCGTCAACGATGCGCGCGATAACCTCGCGAACGTCGTAGGGATACTTGTAGTCCCGAGACACGATGCCGTAGAGATCGTCGGCCGGAAACGCTGGTTCGACCGGTTCGCGAGTCTCGACGCCATTTTCCTTGTGCCAGTTCAGGTTCGATACGATTTCCCGGACCATGGTCAAGGCGTGGGTGTCGTCATCGGCGAGATAGTCGGTGACGCCCGAGATTCTCGAGTGAACCTCACCGCCGCCGAGAGTTTGGGCGTCGACGACTTCGCCGGTTGCGGCTTTCACAAGTGGCGGCCCGCCGAGGAATATGGTGCCCTGGTTCTTGACGATGACGGCTTCATCGCACATTGCCGGAACATAGGCGCCGCCAGCCGTGCAAGAGCCGAGTACGGCCGCAATCTGTGGAATGCCAAGCGCCGACAGTCTCGCCTGATTGAAGAAGATTCGTCCAAAATGATCGCGATCGGGGAAGACCTCATCCTGCTTGGGAAGGAACGCGCCGCCCGAGTCGACCAGATAGACACAGGGCAATCCGTTTTGCTCCGCGATCTCCTGTGCCCGCAAGTGCTTCTTTACGGTGATCGGATAATAAGTGCCGCCCTTAACCGTCGCGTCATTGGCAACGATCATGCAATCCGTGTCGCTGATCTGGCCGATTCCGGCAATGATGCCGGCCGACGGCACTTCATTGTCGTACAGGCCATAAGCGGCAAGCTGCCCGATTTCCAGAAACGGAGCACCCCGGTCGACCAGGGTTCGCACGCGGTCTCTGGGCAGTAACTTGCCACGCGACAAATGCTTCTCCCGCGCCCTGTCGCTGCCGCCTTTGGATATTTTGCCAACGATGTGCTTCAGATCATCCGCAAGCGCACGATTAGCGCCTGCGTTCGCTGCAAACGCCTCGGAGCCCGTGTCGACTTTGGTTTCTATCTTCGGCATTTTCTAGGCTGTCGCCTCAAACAACTCACGCCCGATTAGCATGCGGCGTATCTCGCTCGTTCCGGCACCGATTTCATACAGTTTAGCGTCCCGCAGCAGGCGTCCGGCGGGATACTCATTTATATAGCCATTGCCGCCCAGCGCCTGAATCGCCTCGCCGGCCATCCAGGTCGCTTTTTCCGCAGCAAGCAGAATACAGCCTGCGGCGTCGAATCGTGTCGTTTGTTCCCGATCGCAGGCCTGGGCGACGGCATACACGTACGCCCTCGCCGAATTCATCGTCGTGTACATGTCGGCGATCTTACCCTGCATCAATTGGAACGTGCCGATCGCCTGACCGAACTGCTTTCGATCATGCACGTACGGCATGACGAGATCGAAACTCGCCCGCATGATGCCGAGCGGGCCGGCGGCGAGAACGAGTCGCTCATAGTCGAGCCCGCTCATCAATATGGCCGCACCTTTGCCAGGGGTTGCAAGAAGATTCTCCTCGGGCACGAGGCAGTTCTCGAGCAGCACCTCGCTGGTATCGGATCCGCGCATGCCGAGCTTGTCGAGTTTCTGGGGTGTTGATAGCCCGGCTGTGCTGCGCTCGACGATGAATGCGCTGACGCCGCGACTACCGGCCTCGGCATCAGTAACTGCGTAGATGACAAAAACGTCTGCTTCGGGGCCGTTGGTAATCCACATCTTGCTGCCGTTCAGGACGTAGCCGTCGCCCTCTTTGATAGCCGTCAAGCGCATGGCAAGTACGTCCGAACCCGCTCCGGTCTCGCTCATCGCCAGCGCACCGACATGCTCCCCGGAAATGAGCTTCGGCAGATATTTTTGCTTCTGCTCGTCGCTACCCCATCGGCGAATCTGGTTAACACAAAGATTGGAGTGTGCGCCGTATGACAGGCCAACCGATGCCGACGCCCGGCTGATTTCCTCCATCGCAATGACGTGAGCAAGATAGCCCAGGCCACTGCCGCCCAGCTCTTCCTCAACGGTAATGCCGAGCAACCCCAGATCGCCCAATTCCGGCCAGAGGTCGCGTGGAAATTTGTTGGTCGCATCGATCTCTTCGGCACGAGGCGCTATGCGATCGGTGGCGAAGTTGTGAATGGTCTCGCGCAAAAGATCGATGTCATCGCCGAGCCCGAAATCAAAGTCAAACATGTCACAAAGCCTCAATTATGAGGCTAAATAGTGCGTATCGCAGACCTCGGAATGAATACCATTCGGAGGGTAGGAAGGCGATAAATCCTGCCTTATTGAGACTTATGTCACGAAAGCTACGATGTCTCTAAGTCGTTGATGAAAATCGAGAACAGCTCGTATTGCGAGGTGATGCGCAGCTTGGAGAACAGGTTCCTCTTGTGCACCATGACGGTCCCGGGGGCGATATCGAGAACACGGGCAATCGACTTCGAGGAATGGCCGCGCAACAGCAGTTGACTGATTTGGCGCTCACGATCGGTTAGTACGCTTTGACCGAAGTTGTCGAAGCATTTAGTCAGACGCCTGTGAATGCCGACGTCCCGTTCCGCAGCGTTCGTCCTGGATGCCCAGCTGGACCAGATCTTTCCCATCGCCGCCTGGATCACCGGTTCCATGCGTCGGAGACGCGTGAGCTCAGGTTTTCGAAATCTGCGTTTCCGGCGTCCGACGACCAGGGCAAGTGTCGTTGCCTCCGAGACATCAGTCAGGAAGTCCATTTCATCGAGCAGGTGGGTTCGATCGCAGTACTGGCGGTAGTACTCACTCGAGCGAAAACGGTCGGGTAACTCGTCGCGAAACCTGCACAGGGTCGGTTTGTCTTCGCGCAGCGCGAGCTGATAGAGAGGATCCAGCAAATATGGTCCCTCGAGGTAGCGGTCTATGTAGTGTTGCGCCCCTGCGGGCTCGATCGTGTGATGCAGGACTTCCGGACTGGCATCTTTGTGGAACGCGATCAGGCAAGTGCCTTCATGATCAACTATTGAACCAATTGCGTCGATCAATGCAGCGGCAGCCGATTGTTCATCGGTCGCCGAAATAATCGCGGCAACCGCAGTATTCCATTCGGATGAATTCAATCGACGTCGCATGATTTACGGCTCTTTATCGCGTTTTAGCCGGGCTGGTAAAGCGCGGCAACCGAGCCATTGGGATCCTCGATAACGGCGAATTTGCCGCCGCCCATCGATTTCGGCCCGACCAGAACCTTGCCGCCGTTTTCTGTACAAGCCGCAGCACTGCTGTCGACGTCTGCAACGGTGATATAGATGAGCCATTGCGAGGGTAGCCCGGCATTGTCACCTCTGGCATGGCAGATGCCCGCGGCAGGATCTCCCGACTCCGGCATGGTCATGTTGAAGTCCGAGTATTCGCCCATGTTGACGTCCTCAGGCCGCCAACCAACCACCTTCGCATAGAAATCGCGGATTGCCGCCGCATCCTCGACCGTCAGGTCGAACCAGCCAATCTTTCCAATGTCGCTAGCCATGGTGCCCCCTTTTACTCGGCTTGCAGTTCCGTCCAGATATCCTGCACCCATTGCCGGATCTGCAGCGCTTCCTGCCATCGATCGGACAACTCGCGTTGCTCGCCATCGGTGATGGCGTAGGGCCTCGGCCCCAGCTCACAGAGAAACACCAGCGTTGCATCGTCATCGTTTCGATGTCGCCACATGCGCATGCCTTTTTTCCACCAGTCCTTGAATATGTCCACCCATTCCTGATGTTGTGAGAAATTGATCTGAATTTGCACCTGTTCTCGATTTGCAATTCGACCCTGGAAGCAATCGGATCGTTCCAGCACCTTGTGAATATATCCCTGATCAGCTTCCGGAATCGGTGAACGAAATTCCCTGTCGACCACAAAATGTGACAGGTCGGCACAAAGCCTCATTTCCGGCACCAGATCGATGACCTGCAGGGTGTAATACAGATCATTGAGCAGTCCGTCGCGGTGAGTCTCGAACAACATCGGCATTCCGATCGTATCGGCGTCGCCGATCCACCGGTGTATTACAGGGACGGCGTCCTCTGGCCTGATCGGCATGATGCCGCCGATGACATTGACCATGCAGGCGTCGAAATCTTTCGCCAGTCGCAGTACCGGCAGCAGGTCGTCCAATTGCGCCGGGAAGGCATTGACCATGCAGCGAAGATCGTATTCCCGGTAATGCTGGTTCGCCTCCCTGAACTGATCGATCTCATCCGCCCCGAGGTCGATACACATGCCGTCGAAGCCCGCTTCGGCGACCCTTTCAAAGTTTGCTTCCATGGAAGCTTCCGGCGTCCCGGGAATGCGCTGTTCCATCCCCCAAAGAGATTGAAACACTTCGAGTTTCTGCATCGCTAGTTTTTTGTTCGCATCAGAATGAAGTCAGGAAAGAGGCAGCATTACCGCCGTAGACCTCACCTTTTCGTGCTGCCACCAGAAAATCGTGGCCAAAGGGCTCGTCTCCCTCATGATTGCCGGTGATTCTGTTGACGCGCTGTTTGTGAAAAATCTTAAGCTGTGACGACAAGGGAATAACATTCTCCGGATCGTCTCCAAACAGCTCGCGATGTTTTGCAGCGAGGCGGTACCAGGGCACGGTCATGTCGGAGTGATGCGCATTGTGAAAGCCGAAGTTGAGCGTGAACCAGTTGAAGACGCTGTCATTGAATGTGTGCGGATTGCTGAAGGTGTGCTCCTGCTCCCATTCGAAGTCGCCTTTTCGCGGCGGCTTGCCGAATTCAAAAAGCGTCAGTGCGTATGGATAGTCATGTTGCAGGCTGTCCATGAGGCGAAGTATGGTCATCATCAGCAGGTAGGCAATCGCATACAGGACTGCAACTTTCGGAAAATAGACAATCAGGGCGATGAATACACTGCCGCGAATCAGAATCACCGTCACATTACGTCGTCGTTGCTTGCGGCGCTGCGGGATGACGAATGATGTGAACACCATGATCGTGTGCATGATCAGGTCGTGCGCAGGAATATAAAACCACTCGAGAAACTTCGTCATCCTGAGAACGAGCGGGTGTTTCTCGAAAAACCCTTCGTAGTCGAACCAGGCGACGTCGTCGACGTCGACATGGTGTCGAAAATGCTTGTAACGCATGTCCTCGTAGGTGCCGTAGGCCGCACCGCATAACCAGGCGAGAAAGCGCCCCAGCTTCGCATTGTCTTTAATACTCTTGAACACCAGGTTGTGACCACACTCGTGAATCAGATACGCCGATATCGTCATCGCGTGAGCGAGCAGCAGGGTCGCTGCCAGATTGACAGCCCAGTGACCATGGAAAAGGCCTGCGAATCCGGCAATGTAGCCGAGCACGGCATAGCTCAGCGCCGCGCCGTTGTAACGCAGGCCTTCAGGCTCATTCAGTAATTTGACGATCGATTGCATCATCGTGCTCCCGGCCATTCGATTCTACCTCATCTGTACACAAGTCAGTCCGGGCTTGCTAGCATAGGCCTATGCCGGCCGCCGGCCGGACAAAATCGATAATTACAATTAAATCAAGCAGATCGAATGGACTTTACAGATAAGGTGGTCATCATCACCGGGGCCGCCCGCGGCCTTGGACAGGCGTATGCGCGTCAGTTCGCACGCCTGGGCGCCAGCGTCGCCGTCAATGACCTCAGGGATTGCTCCGATACGCTCGCCATCATCGAACAGGAAGGAGCAGCGGGTCTCTCGACCAGGACTGATGTGACCAGTTCACAGAGTACGGTGGAGATGGCTGAGGCAGTCGTCGAAAAATTCGGTCGCATCGATGTTCTTGTAAACAATGCCGCCCTCTACGGCAGCCTGACATTCGCCCCCTTCGACAAGCTCGACGAATCCGAATGGGATGCGACGATGAACGTCAACGTCAAGGGCATCTGGCAATGCTGTAAAGCGGTACTGCCAAGCATGAAAAGTCAGAATAGCGGATCGATCATCAATATCAGTTCGCTGGCGGCTACCTACGGCATGCCGAACGGGCTGCATTACACGGCTTCGAAAGCTGCAGTCATCGGCGCCACGCGCGGGCTGGCTCGTGAACTCGGGCGCTATGAAATACGTGTCAACGCGGTCGCCCCGAACGTCGTCAATACGGACGCGACCGGCGAGGTATTTCAGGACAAGAAAGACAAGGTGGTCGAAGTCACGCTGTCACAGCAGGCAATCCGGCGCCCGCTCGAGGCGGACGATATCGTCGGTGCAGTGTTGTTCCTTGCCAGCGACCATAGCAAACTGACGACTGGTCAAACAATCATGGTTGATGGCGGCACTGTATTCTTATAACAGCCAGCACGATGCGAGGAACAATGCATGAAGCTAGTAACAGCGATCATTAAACCGTTCAGGCTGGATGACGTACGCAATGCATTGAGCGAAGTCGGAATTCAGGGGATGACGGTGAGCGAGGTCAAGGGATTCGGCCGCCAGCGAGGACACACGGAACTTTACAGAGGCGCCGAGTACGTCGTCGATTTTCTACCGAAAGCAAAAATCGAGGTCGCCGTTTCAGACGACCTGGTCGATCAGATCATCGAAGCAATCATTAACAGTGCAAAAACCGGCAAAGTCGGTGACGGCAAGATATTCGTGACGCAGCTCGATCAGGTCTGGCGCATTCGCACTGGCGAGACCGGCGACAGCGCACTGTGAGTCAGCTAAACCCCTGTATTGCCGCTCGAATCACCATAAACCAAAGGCCGATCGCGGAGAGCATATAGACGCCGAATCTGTGCGGCACGACGTTCGACGTGCAGTGAAGGTAACTGTGCACGATGCGGAAGCCGAAAAACCACCATGCCGCAATGAGATACAGGGTATCCACAGACGCTGTTACGTACAGATAGATACACAGCGCATAAAAAAGCACCGGAAACTCGAACAGGTTTTTCAGATTGTCTGAAGCGTAGCTAATCTGTTCTGGGACCTGGCCGGCTGCCTTTTCCCTGGTGTTGATCGTTCGATAGTCGACTTTATGCTTCGACAGGAAGGTAAGCCGTCTGGCGTACATAATCAGCCAGACGGCAAATGTCAGCAGCATCATGCCGAGAAACGGCGCGAAGATCGCAGGATCCTGCATTGCCCTATTTAAGCATGCAAAACGCGTTCAGTTTGTTGCCGTCGAGATCGCGGAAGTAGCCGGCATAGAATCCGCCGTCGCCACGCGGCCCCGGGGCACCCTCGTCAGTGCCGCCCAGTTCCAGCGCCTTGGCATGAAAAGCATCGACCTTGTCGGTTGAATCCAGAATGAGCGCAACCATGGTGCCGTTGCCGATACACGCATCCTTGCCATCCGCGGGCTTGATAATCGAAAGTGCCGGTTTATCCTGGCTGACTGCCCAGGCAATAAACGTGTCTGTCTCCATGAATCGGCTGGCGCCGATCGTACCCAGTAATGCATCGTAAAACGCAGCCGCTGCGTCATGATTGTTCGTGCCGAGTGTTACGTAGCCGATCATTTTGTTCTCCTTTATGGTTTTGTTCGGGATGCGAACGCCAGCAGATGCCCATCGGGGTCGCGAAAGAATGCCATCCATTCCTCTTCACCGGCTTCACCGAATTGTCCCTGGTCGTCACGAAATACGACCTCGGGCTCCTGCTCGAGTTCTATCGAGTGTTTCTTCAGGGAACCCGCCGCTGAGTCAATGTCCGGTACCCGAAAATAAATGACCGACGATGTTGCCTCGACCTTGTCAACTTTTTGCACCGATAATCGGACGTCGCCGGTATCGAAAAATGCCAGGCCAGGCGTATCAAAGTTTGCAATAAGCGGCAAACCAAGTACATCCCGATAAAATTTGATCGACCGCTCGAGATCCGAAGCCGTTAACGCGACCTGATGCAGTCCGTTTATGTTTGAAGTCATTTCTTATGCTCTTCGCCGCACTATAGACCATTTCGCCAGCTTCTCTTCGAATGGCATCGAGGCGTATGCGGGACTGGTTGATGGCAAGGTCTCGAACTGACGGTCGGAGCGAAGTTCGGCGTGTTCTGCCAACACCAGATCTTCGAACATGCCGGCGGCTTTCTGGCCGTTGAAACAAACAAGTTCGATCGCCGTATTTGCTTCGAAAAAAGAAGCGTAGTCATTCGGCCGGGCGGTGGATATGTCGATATCCGAGTCCATACTACCCGGCCTCACCGAAGAGGCGAGCACATCCCAGACCGCGATCCCGTTCGATATGAGCGACGCCGTTCTTTGCTGATAGGAATTCTTGGGCCCTGCGCCGAATAGCCTGCCCATGATGCGCCAAAAGGCATTTTGTGGGTGTGCATAGTACTCGCTTGCCTGTATCGACTTTTGGCTCGGCAGACTACCGAGCACGAGCACCCTTGCGCCGGCGCCGACAATCGGTGGAAATCCGGTCGAGCTTTTCATGTTCCGGATTTACGCCTTGGGTACGCGGCCCAGTAGATAGAACTCGTCGTTGGGCCGCATGGTCGTCAGATCGGCCATGCGATTCGACATTGAAAAGAATGCGCTGATCGCGCCGATGTCCCAGATGTCTTCTTCCGAGAAACCATGATCGCGAAGTATGTCGAAGTCGGCATCATTTACATCGTGTGCGTTTAGCGAGATTTTGGCGGCGAAATCGAGCATCGCTTTTTGCCGGTCGCTAATGTCGGCATTGCGGTAGTTGGTGGCGACCTGATCTGCCAGATGCGGATTTTTTTCGCGAATTCGCAAGATGGCGCCGTGGGCCACGACGCAGTAGATGCATTGATTGAGCCCGGATGTCGCAACGACAATCATCTCACGTTCGCCTTTGCTCAGACCCGTCTCCTTCTCCATCAATGCATCGTGATAGGCGAAGAACGCACGAAATTCATCGGGGCGATGTGCCAGGGCAAGAAAGACGTTGGGCACGAATCCCGATTTCTCCTGCACGGCCAGGATTCGCTCGCGAACATCGTCGGGCAGGTCCGCAAGTTCGGGAACCGGGAAACGACTGATCCGTTTGTCGCTCATATCCAGCGTCTCACTTTGGAACAGTACTGATCAAATTTCTCTCCGAATAGAGATTTCATTACTGCTTCTTCCGGTTTAATCTGAAAAGCGGTGATGTAGGAGACAAACAAGGCAAGCACTGCAAGATTGTAAAAGCTGCCGAGCCAGATGAACCAACCGATCAGGACAAGCAACAAGCTGACATACATCGGATTTCTGCTGAAACTAAAGACGCCGCTATCCACCAGGCTCGATGCTTCCTCGGGATGAAACGGATCGATGGTGGTGCTCGCCCGGCGAAATTCCAGAATTGACGTTATGACCAGGGCAATGCCTGCAACGGCGAACAGTATGGCAACCGGCATCTGCAATTCGAATTGGAACTGTCCACCCGATACCTGCCTGGCCACCACCCACATGAGGACACCGAATATCAATGCCTGTACTGGGGGCGGTATCTTGAGGGACAGCGTCATGATTTTCTCCTTAGCCGCTTTTGAAGCCGACCACCTTATGTTGGCCGTCGCAGAAGGGCTTATTGTTGGAGGAACCGCAGCGGCAAAGCGCTACCTGTCCACCCTTCCATGATTCCCGACCGCTGCCGCTGGCGATCGTTAGGTTACCCTTTAATAGGAGTGGCCCGTCCTGGGCAAGCTTGACCTGCAACGGGCCTCCACTGACGGCATCG
>CAYLSX010000043.1:0-16451 GCA_964386685.1 uncultured Woeseiaceae bacterium
CCGTAGCCTTTTCTCAGCGCTGATCGGCGTATTTTCAAGCCCTTACACGGCTTTAGCCGGTGTAGAGGGGTCGCATGGGCAAGCTATACAACATCGCATTCAAGGGCGAAATCGCTGAGGGTTTCGATGCTCGGGAGGTAAAGGCCAGTTTCTCAGAGCGCTTCAAGCGCGACGATGACGTCATCGACCAGATCTTTTCCGGCTCACCGATAACCTTGGCCAAGAATCTGGAGTGGGAGAAGGCCAACACAGCCGCATCAAATCTGAGGAACCTGGGAGCACTGGTCTACGTAATGGACGATCAGGGCAATACGGTCGAAATTGCCGAGAGGCGAACCGCGAATGACTCGATGACGCTGGAGGCTGTAGCGCCAAAATTGTCTGATACGAAGAAACCTGACGAGAACCAAAGCGAGAACACCAACCCCTACGATCTGACGGCGACCGCCAAGGTCAGGCATCTCACGCAAATCACCGACAAACGCGTCGTCGTGGCTCCGCCGGTGACTGATGATCGTAAAACACGGTTTCGCTATCGCTTTGACACATTCATGGCAAAAGGTGGCGGCTCGATATTTTATGCGCTGACTGCGGTATTCGTTGCCACGTTTCTCCTGATCGGAGTGCTGCGCGGTGTCTTGCTACTCCTGTTCCCCGACGTTTCGCTGCAGCACGAAGACATTGGTTTTCTCGGCAATCTCTATATTACGTTTCTGGAGCTGACCGATCCGGGCAACATGGCCCAGGATATCTACTCTTCGGCTGCCTACAAAGTGTTCGGTGTGCTGGCGGGAATCGCCGGCATCGTCATGTTGTCTGCCCTCATCGCATTCATCACCACGGCCATGGATCAAAAAATATACGAGCTGAAGCGTGGTCGTTCGAAGGTTATCGAAGAAGGCCACACCTTGATTCTCGGTTGGAATGAGCAACGCATTGTCGAGACACTACGAGAGTTGGTCATCGCGAACGAAAGCGAGAAAGACGCATGTGTTGTGGTACTGGCCGACAAAGACAAGCAGGAAATGGATGATGTCCTGAGGCTACGGCTGCCCGACACTCGAACGACACGTGTCGTGACGCGCAGTGGCGACGTCTCCGCGCTGACAAACCTCGACATGGTCTCGCTGGAGTCGAGCGGCTCCGTCATCATTCTTGCGAGTTGTGATGACACGGATAGTGCGGAGCACAAAGCGTCGAGTGACGCCAAGGCCATTCAGACAGTTCTGGCTACCATGGGTAATGAGATCGAGAGCGATGAGTTCAGCGTGGTTGTCGAAATCTTTAATCCAACCCATCGGGAAATCGTGCAGTCCAGTTTTCCAGACCACGTAATCACAGTGAACACGAGCGATATTCTGGCCAAGCTTCTGGTGCAGACGTCGCGTTCGGTCGGCTTATCGGTCGTCTACAACGAGATATTGTCGTTCGATGGCTGCGAGATGTATTTCTACGACGCGGAATGGGGCAATAGCACGTTCGGTGAGATTGCCTACCATTTCCCCGATGGCGTTCCCATGGGCATCCGCAACGCAGACGGTGTAATTTTCATGAATCCGCCTTGCGACCAGGCCATGAATCCGACAGACGAAGTCCTGATCCTGGCCGACGATGATTCCACGATCGAATACATGGACGAGCCGGTGGCGGCGCCTGCAGAACATGCGTCGTCCGGGCTTCGGCAGGAGCAAAAAAGAGAACGCGAATTGATGATCGGCTGGACCTTCAAGTCGGCCGCCATCATCCGGGAATTTGCCGACTACATCATCGATGGTAGCGAGATTCAGGTCTTGCTGAAGAAACCCACCGACCGGCAGATCGATGAAATCAACGCACTAAATGAAGAACTGGAATCAATCGAGGTCGGATTGATTCAAAAGGACTGCCTGAGCATTGAGGATCTGCTTTCGGTCAAGCCGTTCGAGTATGACAATATCATTATCCTCGCAGGCAGTGATTCCGGAGAGGAACACGTTGATGCGGCGCGAGTCGATTCAGAGAATATCGTGGCGCTGCTCCTGCTACGACGAATTTTCAGTCAATACCCAACGCAGAGCAACAACACCAAGTTGATCACCGAAATACTCGACTCACAGAATGATGCGCTTGTAGCGAAGGCCGGCGTACAGGATGTCATCATTTCGAACCGCCTCATCAGTATGATCATGGCGCAGATTTCGGAAAGCCGCGATATTGAAAAAGTGTACGACGATATTTTTCAGGAAGACGGATCAGAGATCTATCTGAAGCCGGCAAACCTGTATTTCGAGTCCTTGCCGATGCAGGTGACATTTGCTGACATGATGGCGCTTGCTCAGCAGCGCGGCGAAGTTTGTATCGGTGTGAAGTTAAAAGCACTCGAGAACGACAAGGAAAGCAATAACGGCATTACGCTGATTCCGGAAAAGAACGAGTCCTTCGACCTAAAGGCGGTTGACAGTCTTGTCGTCCTCGCGGAAGACGAACTGTAAGCACCGTCACCGCATCAAACTTTTAGACACCCGAGTTTTCGGGGTAAATATATTTTATTTTACCGCCCGACATTTTTTCGCCAGGCAAGATCTTTTCGATTCCCTGATCCATTCTGTTCTTGGCCCAGCCAAGTACTTCACCGACCGAATCAAATTCAGTCAAGTATCTGAGTGTGCTGATGGTCGGAATCGGAAGCTCCATACCACCATCTCGCCCGAGCGATAGTGCATCGGCCGCAGTAAGCCACCGGCAATCCGTCAACTCACTGCCATCGTGCGTCGCATCCTGCTCAGGCGGCACTTCGGCGAGAAAAAATCGTGTCGACCATCTCTTCGGAAGGCTGAACGGTGTCTCCCAATGAGCGAAGTAGTGCAGCGCATCCGATGCCATTCGCAGGCCCTGATCTCGCAGGAAAATCGACCATTGGCGCGTTCCCTGATCGACCTCTTTTCGGAGTGTGCTGATATTAGGGCCGCCCTGTGACCAATCACCGCTGTCATCTCGGGCCAGCAGAATTCCGGTTTCTTCGAACAATTCGCGAATTGCGGCGCTGTAGTAGTCCAGGCCGCCTTCAGCAACGCTCAGTTCGGTATTCGCCTCGTCCGCTGTCTTACCCTGTGAATATTCCTGTGATGCCGACTCGTCCTCGTCGACAACACCCCCCGGGAACGCATAGTTATCGCCGAAAGCGTCACCAGCACGTCGTTTGACCAGCAAGACTTGCGGGCCAGCCGAACTCTCGCGAAGCAATACGATTGTGGCAGACGGTTTCGCGGGCGCAGGTGACATGGGGATTCCTTTAAAAGCGGGGGGCATTTAACTACGGATGTAAGCTACGGCGCCACCCAATGTCGGTACCGGCGGACGCAATTGTTTTTCAACAAGACCACCACAATCGCGGCATCGGAACCTCGCTTGTACAACCGGTTTACCGCCGCGTCCTGTCGCAATGAGCCGATTGAGATCCGCCTCGCCCCAACGATTGCAGGAAAGGCAATAAAGAGCGAGCCCGTAGTCTTGCCGGCTCAGGTCCTCAAATGTTGAAACGCATATCATGTAAATCGCTGAAAATTAGGAAGATCGACCTGTCGCCCGACTTGGCCGTCAAATTAAGGTTCTAGGGATTACTGTGACGGATGTCAACGGATTCCGGGGCCGGAGCAGCCATACTTTCGTTACGGTGACGCATCGATGAAAAAAGTAACCGCAATCATAGTGTTGACACTCGGCCTCTGTCTTTCGGCGAAGGCTGATGTCTGGAAGTGGATAGACGCCTACGGCGAAACCCGCTATGTCGACACGATGACGCCGATCTACACCTGGCTGGACGATTACGGCAAGGTTTACTATAGCGACAGGCCGGAACACGAAAACGCGGTCGCCGTGGTGCTGGTCTGGCACTCGAGGGGTTCGCTTGCCGATGTTGACCTGGGATACGCCGATGACTCCGACAGCGGATCGAGCGCGAGCGGGCGTAGCGATATCGATCCCAATGAGACAGAAGAAGACAGGATCGAGCGGCAAAAGGCCGAGGCGTACTACTGCAAGCGGGCTACACAGATCTACGACTCCTACCTCAATGCGCCACAGCTGTACAAGACCGGCGCAGATGGCGAGAAGGTATTTCTGAGCGACGAAGAAACGGAAGCCACGCTCTCCGAAACCAAGGCCAAGGTTGACGAGGTGTGCGGCTAGCACGCCGTTCCGACGAACGGTATCTCCAGCCCGACGAACGGTAGTTCTCCGACAAGCGGTACGGAATTTCCGACCGACGACCTTCCTAACAACATGACGAATCCATAGCATGGTGTCATGGGAAACGATGATTACATTGATACGGTAGTGCTCGCGGAAAAGTCGGATTCCGGCGAGGCCGCGCATGACTATGCTGTTGCTGACAAGAGCAATGTCCCCGTCGTGAAAAACGTACGGCTGACTCGTGTCGGTGCGCTTGAAGTCAATTCACTCACGATCGACGAGACCCACGACGGTGGCGGCGACCCGTATAACAGCACTGGCAAGCACTGCGTCCTGAAGATCAAAGAATAGCCGTATCCGAAGCGGCAGCAAGCCACTCGTAAGTGCATTCCTGAACGGATCGCCGTAGTCTGCACGCTATGCAGACCACGATTCCGGACGGTCGCTGACTACGTGAGCGAAATTCTACGTGAGCGATATTCAAAAAATTCAAACTGCCAGGGAAGCGGGCTTCAGGATGCCGGCCGAATGGGAGCCGCACGAGCGTTGCTGGATGCAGTGGCCGGAAAAGGACGACTTCATCTGGGCGGACATTGGCAAAACAGAGGAAGCGTACGCAAGAGTGGCGCAGACAGTTCGACGATTTGAGCCAGTAACGATGATCGTGACGCCCGAAGTCCTGAACGAAGCGCAAGCAAAATGCGGAAGCGAGATCGATTATCTGCTAATGGATCTCGATGATTCCTGGGCGAGAGACTCCGGTCCTAATTTTGTTAGCAACGGCGATCAGCTGGCAGCATCTATCTATCACTTTGCGGCCTGGGGTGGAAAGTATCCACAATTCAGAAACGATGCTGCCGTCGGCCATCGCGTTGCCGAGCACTTGGGAATTGCCACCTTTAGCTCCAACGTCTTCATGGAAGGCGGCGGTATCAACGTCGACGGCGAAGGCACCATTCTGACCAGTGAGAGCTGCATCCTCAACGAGAATAGAAATCCGGGGATGTTGAAAGACGAAGCCGAGCAAATTTTGTGCGATTCGCTCGGTGGCGAAAAGGTCATCTGGGTTCCTGGTGACCCGTCAGATCTCGAGACGGACGGTCACATTGACGGCATTGCCTGTTTTGTCAGGCCAGGTGTTGTTCTGTGCGAGGTAGGCTCGCCGGACGATCCAGAGCGTTGTAAAGACTTACAGGAAAATCTCGCGGCACTCGAGCAGGCCACGGATGCTGCAGGACGAAATCTGGAAATCATAAAGATTGGAGAAGCGCACGGTGCCGATGTAACGAGCGAGCGATTTTGCCTTTCCTATATTAACTTCTATATCGCGAACGGCGGCATAGTCCTGCCGAAATATGGCATTGCGGCCGATGATGTTGCCGCCGAGACCATACAGTCAGCATTTCCCGATCACGAAATCGCGGCCGTGGATGTTAACGATATTGCGATCGGGGGTGGCGGCATCCACTGCATCACACAGCAGCAGCCAAAATAGCTGGCTCAAGGTAACTCCGCAGCCTGTTGGAAAGTGTCGCCAAGGTCGGTCACCGGTTTCTTGAATGCTGTGTGATCGAACGCAGACTTGAACTGCTTCCTGCGCAGTACGTCGTCCGATACTTTCTCTAACGGTTTGCTCAATCTGTCCTCCGGACTGATGTTCATGAACTGACCGTCTTCATTCGCGCCCTGCGCATCTGGAATAGGTTCATTCGACACCGCGTTGTATGACACGAACAGCATCAGGCGGGATGTATCCGAGTTATTCGAAGCAGAGCCATGCAGCGTGTTGCAATGGAAGAATACGGCATCGCCCGCATTCATTTCGCAATGGACGAGACCCAGGGTTTTCTGTGCATTTTCCAATCTTCGTTCGAAATTTTCGGTATCGAGGTAATCCATCTTGCCGATTAGATGCGAGCCTGGAACTAATTGCAGGCAACCGTTTTCCCTGGTCGCGGGCTCGACCGCGATTCCGACCGTGACCAGCTTGGGAAACGGCACGCCGTCGTCGTACCAGCTGGCGAAATCCTGATGCCAGTCAATTAGCGCATCGCATCCCGGCGGCTTGACGGTGATCTTCGAGTGCCAGTGATAGCAGGGCTCCGTCAGCAGTGCTTCTGTAGCATTGACCATGCGTTCCATTCTCGGGACGAGGCCAATGATGTCGTCAGCGAGCTCGGTCCAGATGCAGATAGGGTGCGGCGCGCCGTCGCTATCCATCATTCCGTACAACGAGCCTCTGACAGACGGATCTTCCCGATACGCGGCAAGCAGTGGCTCTAATTCACTCGCGTCGAAGAACCCTCGAACGCGTACGTAGCCGTCGCGCTCGTAAGCTTCAATATCACTTTTGTTGAGGAGTGTGCTCATAACTCGACCATTATGTAGTCGCTCGGTTGAAATGGTCCTCCAGTACTTGCGCGACACAGCATGTCAGGCGCTTGCCGGTTTCAATATGCAAAAACTCGTTCGGTCCATGGGCATTCGAGTTCGGGCCCAGTAAACCGGTGACGAGGAATTGTGCCTCGGGAAATTTTTCTCCAAGCATGCCCATGAAGGGAATCGTCCCGCCAGTGCCCATGTACATGGAGGGTTTGCCGAAATAATCCTGTGACGCCTTTTGCATTGAGGCTTCGAGCCAGGGTGCAACAGTCGGCGCGTTCCAGCCCGCCATCGTCGATTCGACTTCGAAACCAACTTTAGACAGCGGCGGGGCATTCGACTCGAGCGCGTCTTTGACGACAACGGCTGCTTTGTCGCCATCTAAGGTCGGAGGCAGGCGAAACGATAGCTTCAAGGTTGTGCCCGGCAACAGCACGTTGCCGGCGTTGACCAGAGCAGGCAGGCCGTCGGCACCGGTCACAGTCAGCGCCGGTCGCCAGGTATTGTTGAGCAATAGTTCGTATGGCGACTCGCTTGGGTTGGGGTCGGATACCGCCCAGGGATACTTGCGATATACGGAGTCCTCCAGCACATCGGCAGCCAGTCTGGCCTGTTCCTCACGTTGTTCCGGGATGTCTTCGTGCAGGTCATCCAGCAGTATTTTGCCGTTATCCTCGTCCTCGATCCGGCTCAAGAGTTGCCGCAGTACGCGAAAGCTGGAAGGAACGACGCCCCCGGCACCGCCCGAGTGAACGCCTTCGGTCAGAACATCGACCTGCAACATGCCGGTCAGGTTGCCGCGAAGCGATGTCGTGCACCAGAACTGTTCGTAGTTGCCGCACTCGGCGTCAAGACAGACGACCAGACTCGGTGAGCCGATACGGTCGCCCAGTTTGTCGATGTAAAAGGGTAAATCGAAACTACCGCTTTCCTCGCAGCCCTCGATAATCACGACACAATGTGCATGATCGATTCCCTGTTCCTGCAAGGCACGGATCGCGGTCAAAGATCCGAATGTTGCATAGCCATCGTCAGCGCCACCACGGCCGTAGAGCTTTCCGTCTTTGATAACCGGTGTCCAGGGATCCAGGTCATCGTCCCAGCCGGTAAATTCCGGCTGCTTGTCGTAATGGCCATACAGCAGCACCACGTCGTCGGACGCGCCGGGAATGTCGATAAACAGGACGGGCGTGCGGCCCTCGAGGCGAATGACCTCGATCTGCATGCCCTCGATCGGCTGTTGACGACACCAGTTCTCGAACATGCTGACCGCCTGTTCCATGTAGCCGTGTTTCTCCCAATCGGGATCGAATGCCGGCGACTTGTTCGGCACCTTGATGTACTCGCAGAGCTCGGGAATGATCGAGTCATCCCAGGTCCCCTCGACGAAGTCTTTCGTTTTCTGGATGTCCATTTGCTTCCTAGTATCGTAGTTGCGGGCCCATGTCCGGATGCCGGCCCGAGCGTGTCATGTCGAGCAGCCCCCAAAGCGGCCAGGCAATGTCGACGTGCCGGGGGTGTCCACCTTCCATCGGTGTCCACAGTAACTCGGATGCCCAGAAATGATGAATCTTGTCGCCATCCTTCTGGAAGACATTCATGAGGGGCATAAGCGATTCGCTGCTCTCGCCGGGCTGTACGTTGTAATCGCGCGCGTAATCGTTTTTCTCGCAGGACAGCAGCCGCAGGTCCGACCAGCCACGCTCCTTCGCAATGTCATTGAGTTGTTCCGGTGTGGCTTTGCCAATGACAACGAGTTCTGCCTGCTGCCGAACGTGTCGGCTGACCGCCTCAATGCCATCGATAACTGACGTGCAGGATGGACAGGGGTCTTCCCAGTCGGGCCCGTACATATAGCTGTATGCTAACAGGTCCGATTTGTCGCCGAACAATTCAGAAAAACGTATCGCTGTGGTGCTGCCGTCGGCCAGGTCAATCTCCTCGAACTGATAGTCTTCCTTGATCTCGCCGCCCGCCGGAAGTTGGCGGCGCAACGCGGCAACCCGCTCAACCTGCTCTCTGAGTGACTTCTCTTCTTTGAGCAGTTCGTTTCTTGCGGCGCGGTATTCTGGATTCTCGTTCGGTAGCCGCTTGTCGTGTAGCGCTTTCGTTGCCATGAGTGCTCCTCCATTATGGCGGGTAGGTGTAACTCGCCTGTAGACCTAACGGCAGGCCGATCATCCAGTACAGCAGCAGGAATATCGTCCATACGATCAGGAAGGTGACTGAGTAGGGCAACATCATTGCTGTTACCGTGCCGATACCGGTGCTTTTCACGTAGCGCTGACAGAACACCACGACGAGCGGAAAGTAGGGCATTAATGGCGTGATGATATTAGTGCTGGAGTCGCCGACCCGGTAGGCGGCTTGCGCGAGATCGGGCGATATGCCCAATGTCATGAGCATCGGCACAAAAATTGGAGCGAGCAACGCCCACTTCGCCGATGCGGAACCGACGAACAAGTTGATAAAGCCTGTGAGAAAGATAATTCCAGTGATGGTCAACGCAGCAGGCATCGCCATTGCCTTCAATGCTGCGGCCCCCTTCAGCGCCATCAAAACACCGATGTTCGATTGGCCAAATGCGTAAATAAACTGCGCAATAAAAAACATGATGACGAGGTAATAACCCATGCCGGTCATTGCCTTGGTCATGCCTTCGATAATGTCGCGCGAAGTCTTCACGGTGCCCGACATGACGCCATAGACGACACCGGGCAATAAGAACAGGATGAATATCAATGGCACGATAGATCGCATCAGAGGAGCAGCGCCTGATGTGAGGATGCCGTCTGGCGATCGCCATGCGGATCCTGCCGGCAATGCCGTAACGATCAGCAAGACAATACCCAGCAACATGGCGATCAGGGCGCCTCTGAGACCGCGGCGCTCGTTATCCTCAAGCGCCTCCATCGTGGGCAGGTCCTCGAGGTCCCCGTCGAGCTCGTTGACCATCAGCCTCGGCTCGACGACGCGGTCGGTGAGATACCAGCCGAAGCCCACGATCAGGAGCGACGAAATCGTCGTAAAGAAATAGTTATTGAGCGGGTTGAGGACGATGTTCGGATCGAGAATCTGAGCGCCCGCCTGCGAAATGCCCTGCAGCATCGGATCCAGCGCCGACGGCACGAAGTTCGCGGAGAAGCCGCCGGATACACCAGCGAATGCGGCAGCAATACCGGCCAAGGGATGGCGTCCTGCGGCGTAGAAAATTATGCCGCCAAGGGGAATCACGAGCACATAGCCAGCGTCCACGGCAGTATGGCTGACGATGCCTACCAGGATGACCATTGGCGTCAGCAGCCAGCGCGCCGTCACAGCCATCATTGCCCGCAAGCCGGCATTGATGAATCCCGTGTGCTCCGCGACACCGATTCCGAGCATGGCGACGAGTACGACACCGACCGGATGAAAGTGCGTGAAGTTCGTAACCATCACCGATAGGAATGCGGTCAGCGCGGCTCCGGACAGTTGATTGTTGATAACCAGCGCCTGCCCGTTTCTGGGATCGATGACATCGAAACTGAGTGCCGACAGCATCCAGGACAGTATCCAGACGATGAATAGCAATGCGATAAACAATACCGCCGGATCGGGTAACCTGTTGCCGACGCGCTCAACTGCTGCCAGCGCACGTTCCGTGCGACCAGCTTTAGGTGTCTCGGGTTCGGACATCATGTGTTCCTCTTATTTGCTATCGGCCAGGGACCGGTAAAGTGTTTTAGTCATAGACTCGGCCGAGATGAAAAACCAGCTCCAGCTGTCGTCATATGAAGCCAGTGGCTTCTCCGCCAGGATTTCGTCTTCTGACATACCGGCATCGACGAGTTTTGTCACACGCGCCAGAGAATCGACCAGCATGTCATGCGCCGCTTGCAAGTCCGATTTACTCGCGAGCGGTCCGTGACCGGAAATGATTTTCGTATTTTCATCAGACATCGACAGGAGCTGTGCCAGCGCGGCAATAAATCCGTCAACGTTGCCGCCCTTATCGAGGTCGATGTATGGAAACAATCCATTAAAAAGGATGTCGCCCGCAGCGATGACGTTGACCTCAGGAAAATGAATGACCGCATCGCCATCTGTGTGCGCGTTCGGGATGTGGAATACGTATGCCGTATGTCCATTCAAGTGAAAAGTGACGTTGTTCGAAAAAGTAATTACCGGCAGGGAGTCCTTGGCGGCACCGCCTGTAAGCATGCGCTGTCGAATATTGTCGTGCGTAATGATCGTTGCGCCGGTCGCGCGCAACGCCGCATTGCTGCCGATGTGATCGCCGTGTACGTGAGTATTGATTACAAAGTCGACGGCTTGTTTGGTGTGTGCCTCTACGGCTTCGATGACTTTCCCGGCCATTGGCTCAATGGCGTCGTCGATCAGAATAACGCCGTCGCTTCCCGTCAACAGCGCAAAATTGCCGCCCGCAAATCCTGGCATGCCCTCACCCAACTGGCCCTCAAACATATACAGACCATCGGAGATCTCGATCGACTCGAACGATTGATCAGTGGGCTGTGCGAGTAATGACCCGCCCGACACGAGTGCCAGCGCGGCCCCAATAAGGAATCGTTTGCTCATGGTTTCCCCCGGACGCTTGTTGTTCTGATTATCCATGTGGTTTTACATCACCAGCGCTGGCATTTCCACAGATGTGGCACTTATGAATGATCTCCACAGGCGAACCCAGGTCACAGAATCCGCAGTTGGATGGGCGCAAGCCCGAGCCCTGAGAGTCCGGTCACAGTCTCAAATGGCTGGTCTTTATCTAATTGGGCTCATGGCCGCAGCTCCAGACAATGTGATTCCATTCCCGCTCGATCGATGCGCGACGGTACGCGCGTGCCCGCATTGCGGCGCGCAGACCGATGTCTGGCCGATCGGACGCATACTCTGGGGCTATTGTAGTACCCACGAGGTGCGCTGGGTCATCGCGGATTACAAGAATGTGATACCGGAGACAATCGACCGGCATCAACTCCGCAAGGGACTGGAGTTTCTTTCCTCGTTCGTAGAAGTCTCCCGCTAAGCCGGGCATTATATAAAGCGATTTTCATTTCTATCGCCCAAGCGGGGGAGCTTCTGTTGCGCGACAGAATCCTGATTGTTGTTTCGGCAGTCATATTGTGTGCTTGCGGCGGCGCATCGGCAGTCTTGCCGTCGTCGGCGAACAATAATACTGCAACGCCTGTGCACGACGTCCAGGGCAAAGGCAACATCAGCCCGATGGAAGGGCAAAACGTAACAGTCCGGGGCATCGTCACTGGAGATTTCCAGAAGGGAGATGACGACTCACAAAGCGAACTCGGCGGATTTTATTTGCAGGAGGAAAATCCGGATGCGGATCCGGCCACATCCGAAGGCGTATTCGTTTTCGATGGTTCCAAACCGACGGTTGATGTCAACGTCGGAGACAGGGTCGCAGTCGACGGCGCCGTAACTGAATATTTTGGCGAAACCCAGATTCTTGCCACGCGAGTAGAGGTGACGACCGCGGGCGCTGGCGTTATTTCCGAAACCGATGTAAATCTGCCTGCGACAGCCGCACTGAACAACAGTGATGGCCAGGCGATCGCCGATCTGGAGCGGTTCGAGGGGATGCTCGTCAGATTTCCACAGACCCTAACTGTCAACCACTTGAACGGTCTGGAACGATACGGCGAAATTTTGCTTTCACAAGGCGAGCGGCTCTACATTTTTACAAATGACAATGCGCCGAGCGTCGAGGGATATGCCGCTCATCTGCGCACGATAGGAATGAGAAGTGTCATGCTTGACGATGGTTTGGCGATCCACAATGCCAAGCCGATTCGTTATCTCAGACCGTCCATTATTCGGACTGGTGATACGGCCACAAATATCACCGGCAACATTCGATTTTCCCGCGGCAGTGGCGGCAAAGGCCTGGAAATATATCGACTTGTGCCAACAAGCGAACCGTCATTTGTATCGGTCAATGCACGACCAGCGACGCCGCCGGAAGTGGGCGGCACGCTTATTGTTACGGCCGTGAACCTGGACAATTACTTCACGACTATTGATTCAGGAAAAAGGATATGCGGGCCATCTGGCAGTAATTCATGTCGGGGAGCCAATAGTCAGGAGGAGTTCGATCGGCAGCACGCCAAAATTATTCGCCAACTCATATTGCTGGATGCCGATATCGTCGGTCTCACGGAAATTGAAAATAATTCCAGCGAGTCGTTGCAGAGTCTGGTCGACGGTGTGAACGAAAATGTCGGTCCCGATGCATACAAGTTTGTCGACACTGGAACAATCGGAAGCGATTCAATTCGCGTCGGATTTCTCTACAAGCCGGCAAGCGTGTCTCCAACCGGCACTTTCGCAATTATCGATGCAAACACCGACCAGCGATTCGATAGCTTCAGAAATCGCCCGTCGCTGGCTCAATCTTTCACGCAGAACTCGAACGACGCCGTAATAACCGTTGTAGTAAGTCATTTCAAGTCAAAAAGTTCCAGCTGCGCCATCGTCGGCGATCCTGATCGAAATGACGGTCAGTCAGATTGCAATGTCACGCGCTCCGACGCCGCGGCAGCGCTGGCTGACTGGCTGGCGACCGATCCGACGGGCAGTGGCGACCCGGACATCCTGATCATTGGTGACCCGAACGCGCACCCGCGGGAAGACCCGATTACCCGGCTCAAGGCTGCCGGCTACGTTAACCTGCTCGAGAAGTTGCTGGGAGCGCACAGCTATTCATACATGTTCGAGGCTCAGGCGGGCGCGCTCGACCATGCAATGGCATCACCGAGCCTGACGGCTCAAATCACTGGCGTTTCCGAATGGCACATCAACGCCGACGAGGCCCCCGTACATGACTACAATCTCGAATACGGCCGCGATCCCGATATATTCGATAGCACCACGCCGTATCGCGCGGCGGACCACGATCCGATCGTGATTGGGCTCGACCTGGTCCCCTGAAGGAAGTTCGCAATGGTAAGCACCGCTGTCCCGCAATCCGACATATCCAGTTTACTGGCCGCGTACCGGCTTCCCGATGCGCTGACCTTCGGAGTCGAGCTTGCGCCCGTCATGTATCGCGCGGACTATGCGGACGGGCAGTGGCATGACGGGACGGTAGTGCCATTTGAGGATGTGCCCGTCAATCCGGCATCGACGGCATTGCAATTCGGTCAACAGGCTTTTGAAGGTATGAAGGCTTATCAGGTTGAACAGGCGGTGCCGATGCTGTTCAGACCCAATCTGAATTTTCAGCGCTTCAACAAATCCGCTCGAAGGCTTTGCATGCCGGACTTGCCTGCGTCGCTGTTTGCCGATGCGCTGAGCAGCATGACGACGATACTTCAGCCGTTTATCCCGGGCAGTGGCGGCCAGTCTCTATACCTCCGGCCAACGCTATTCGGTCTTGATGCGCACTTCGCCGTCAAAAGTTCAGAACGCTTCGCATTCCTTGTTCTGGCAAGCCCATCGGACGCGTATTACTCCGAGCCGATTCGCGTCATGGTCGAGCGTGGCCACTGCCGTGCCGCCATGGGTGGAACGGGTGCGGAAAAAGTCGGTGGCAATTATGGCGCGTCCCTGCAAGCGACCGAGAAATGCGTCGACAAGGGCTTCCATCAATCGCTCTGGCTCGATCCGACTTCGCGTAACAATGTTGAAGAGTTATCGGCAATGAATTTCATGGCTGTCGTCGATGGAGAATTGCATACGCCGGCTCTTAGCGGCTCCATACTGGACGGCGTGACACGGGCCTCATTGCTGACACTGGCGCGCCACCTTGGTATCGAGGCTAAAGAAACCGTCATGCCGATCGACGAGCTAATGCAAGACATCGAATCGGGACGCTGCAGCGAGGCGTTCGCCTGCGGCACAGGGGCGATCATCAGCCCGATCTCTGCGATTGGAGAAGCTGACGGTACGGCGTTCGAATTGCAGGACGTCGATCAGGTAGCGGCGACGCTAAAGACTGCACTACTGAACATCCAGGAAGGCCGCAACGAGGACCCGTTCGGCTGGGTGGTCGACCCACAAGACAGCCAAAAACTGGCCGCAATGCTCAATACTTAAGCGGAGATATCGATGTCAGAGCAGGACAGCGTAGAACTCTTGGATTGGGACCAGATTCCAATGGAGACCGTGAACCCGATGATGCAGCGCCAGATCATCACCGGCGAGTTGATGACGGTCGCGAAAATCTATTTCAAGGACGGCTTCCTGGTGCCGATGCACAGCCATCACAATGAGCAGATCACGCAGGTAATTTCCGGCCTCCTGAGGTTCCGCATCGGCGAGGACGGCGAGCAAACCATTGATGTCGGCCCGGGCCAGACGATTGTGATCCCCGCAAACGTGCCTCACGAGGCTCTCGTCGTTGGTGACGTCGTCGAAATGGACATGTGGGCGCCACGACGCGACGACTGGCTGAACCAGACCGACGATTACCTGCGAGGCTAAGAGCGACCGTCCATTCAGCCACGGTTAACAAATCTTTCAGGCCCGGTTAAGCGGCCGGGCACTATTCTGCACATGACGATCAGGACAGCGCCAGGAAGGAGGCCGTCATGGATATCGTATATGCAGCAGAGAAACCGAGTATTGCCGACGTATTGAGTGATCGCTTGCGCGATCGCGTAAGGCCGCAGGATATCGAGGTTCAGGAAAACCCGGACGAGACCGGGAGTTTCCTCGTCAAATGGCGATTCAGTCGTTATGTCGTATCGCCCAATGGTGACGTCGAGTCCCGCTAGATTCAGACCCGCTTGCGGATTACATTCGATAGCCCATAATTTGCCTTCGGGCACGAGCTATCGCGAGGGCGAATGGGCGATCGACAAAGTCAGGATCTGGATACGCACCCGGTCGCAACGGCGACAGACCTTGCATCGTGCGTCCCGATCATAGATCTCGAAGATCTTCATGCCGGCGCATCGAGCGCTGCCATTGAGGAGATCGCCCGGTCCTGCAGGGAATGGGGTTTCTTCCAGGTCGTCAATCACGGCATATCTACAAAGCTGATCGACGATGTCTGGCGCCACACCCTTCAATTTTTCGAGCAATCAATTGATGCGAAGGAGTCGATCTTAAGGTCGAAAGAAAACCCCTGGGGTTACTACAACATCGAGCTGACCAAGAACCAGCGGGACAAGAAGGAGGTGTTCGACTACACGACCGAAGGCGTGGATCCAATCTACCAGTCGGAAAATCGCTGGCCCGCAACAAATGACGGATTTCGCACGACAATGCTCGCCTATTTGCAAACATGCACCGAATTGTCGCTTCGTCTGTTGGAGGCATTCTGCATCGGTCTCGATCTTCCAGCCGACTACCTCGAGTCCTATTTCGTGCCGCAGCACACGGGCTTTATTCGCCTGAACCACTACCCGATTGAAGATCCGATGGCAAAGGCACTGATCGATGATCTGCCGGATGTCGGTCTCGGCATTCACCACCATACGGATGCCGGCGCGTTGACGGTCGTGCTTCAGGATGCCGTAGGCGGCCTGCAGGTTCACAGAGATGGTTACTGGCACAATATTCCGCCGGTGGACGGCGCATTTGTCATTAACACGGGCGACATGTTGCAGGTCTGGTCCAACGATACTTATCAGGCGCCCGCACATCGTGTTCTGGCCATGGATATCTCCGATCGCTACAGCATTCCATTTTTCTTCAATCCTGCCGCGCAGGCCAGGGTAAGCCCGTTGCCGACGGTTGTCAGCGATTCCCGTCCCGGTGCGTACCGCCCGATCGACTGGGCGGAGTTCCGCGGCAAACGAACCGATGGCGATTACGCGGACTACGGGACCGAGGTCCAGATCTCGCAATACCGGCTGTGATTTCATGACGAGCACAAACACAGCCAGACAGGTCTTCAATGACCTGTACGGGACAGATGCGGAACTCACGCCGCTCTA